>NZ_CAUYTK010000006.1:0-119082 GCF_963575625.1 Listeria tempestatis | reverse complement strand
CAAACGTCCTAAGACGCCGACAGTGCTTCGGTCTCGTGGGTTTGGCACCCAATGGGTTATGAGGGGTTCGAACCCCCGACCCGCTGATTAAGAGTCAGCTGCTCTACCAACTGAGCTAATAACCCGAATGTGTTAAGAATGACTCAACGTTATAATTCTATCACTTTTCTCAGTTTTTGCAAGAAATTAAAACTTAAAAGCTAGGTTTAGGCGGATTTCACCACACTAGACCTAGCTTTTTTCAAAAAATTATTCTTTAACTTCTTCTTGAAGATCTTTATTTTGTATTCTTGATTTGCGAATGTAGTAGACTATCACGACGCCAACGAACCAGAGCGGTGTGATAAACAACGCAACCCGCGTATCCTCAGCAAGGGCGAGAACGACGAGGACAAATGCTAGAAAAGCTAAGATCAAGTAATTTGCAACTGGATAAAGCGGCATTTTGAATTTGTTTTTTGCAGCCAATTCTGGGCGTGTTTTCCGGTATTTCAGATGGGCGAGAACTGTGATACCCCAAATGAAGATGAAACATACAGTTGATACACTTGTGATGAGTGTGAAAACACCTTCTGGCATAACATAGTTTAAAATAACCGCAATCAAAATAACAATTGATGAGAAAAACAGCGCATTTGAAGGCACTTTATGTGAAGTTAGTTTTGTCATGGATTTAGGCGCATTTTTTTCTTTTGCTAGCGAATAAATCATTCGGCTTGTACTGAAAACGGCACTATTACACGCAGAAGCCGCCGATGTTAAGACAACAAAGTTAACAATTCCTGCAGCAGCCGTGATTCCTACAGCAGCGAAAACCTGAACGAACGGGCTTTCAGCAGGATTAATTGAGTTCCACGGGTAAATGCTCATAATCACAAGAAGTGCTCCGATGTAGAAAATAATAATTCGAATTGGAATATTATTAATCGCTTTTGGAATGACGCGCTCAGGATCCTCAGTTTCCCCAGCAGTCAAGCCGACGAGCTCAATTCCTACAAAGGCGAAAACCACCATTTGGAAGGAAAGTATGAAGCCATTTGCTCCGTTAGGGAAAAACCCACCGTGACTCCATAAATTTGTAAAACTTGACGCTCCAGCGTCCGTTGAAAAACCTTTAATAATCATGAATGTACCAATAATAATGAGCGCCAAAATGGCAATGATTTTAATTAGGGCAAACCAAAACTCCATTTCCCCAAAAAGTTTAACCGTCGCCAAGTTCATAATAAGCAAAATGACGAGCGCAATGAGACCTGGTACCCATTGTGCAACATTTGGAAACCAAAATTGCGTGTACAGTCCTACTGCCGTTAAATCAGCCATCGCAATTGAAATCCAGCAAAACCAGTACGTCCATCCGGTAACAAACGCTGCTGCATTTCCAAAATAATCTTGAACAAAATCGACAAATGAATGGTACTTTAAATTTGAAAGTAGTAATTCACCAAGTGCTCGCATAATTAGAAAACAGATTGCACCTGTAATCATGTATGCAAACAAAATGGATGGGCCGGCTAAGTGAATGGATTTCCCCGAACCAAGGAATAGCCCAGTCCCAATTGCTCCCCCGATAGCAATTAGTTGGACATGACGGTTTTTTAGACCTCTTGATAATTCTTGTTTCTCTTCCATTATGTACTTCCCCCTCTTCAGTCTTGGGACTTGATAAGTTCTTCACCAATTTTGCAGAGTTGCCATTGTACTAACTTAAACAAAATATTAAGTTATCCTTTAATCATACGACAAAATGAAGTTATTCGCAAAACAGGATAAAGGTAGTAAATTTTTCCTTTTCACAATGTAAGCGCTATCACTATTTAAATTTTACCATACTTTTTTACAAATACGCAATAATGACACTTAAAATAATCTATATATTTACCTATATTTGTTGATTAAATAAGGATTCATCACGTTTTTTTATTATAATTCCTAAATCGATTTAAAATTTGGGTCTATTTACTTATTTTTAAACGCTTAAAAAAGTTTGTGAAATTACTCATAATTGCTCAACGATTTAGTAAATTATTGATATTTTTGAAGGCTATACGTATAAAAACAAAAAAGCATAAATCCTGTAATACTTCCCTTAAAACAAGGGTTTACTGGATTTATACTTTTTTATTTTAAAATTAAATGTGGCTTATCACAATTTTTTTACGCTAAACGCCAAACGCTTTTTACAACGTGTGTTTGATTACGGTCTGGGCCAACTGAGAACATGGAGACTTGCACACCTGTGAGCTGGGCGATACGTTCCATATAATGTCTTGCGTTAGCCGGCAGGTCGTCTAGTGATTGGACACCCGTAATATCTTCCTTCCAGCCTGGTAACTCTTCATAAACTGGCTCACAGCGCGCCAAATCTTTAAGACTCGCTGGGAATTCTGAAATGGTTTTCCCGTCAAGCTTATAAGCGACACAAATTTTCAGCGTTTCGATGCCAGTAAGGACGTCAAGAAGCGTTAGTGAAAGGTCAGTTAAACCACTAACACGTCTAGCGTGGCGTACGACCACGCTATCAAACCAACCTACTCGGCGTGGGCGTCCAGTCGTCGTTCCGTACTCACGGCCAACTTCACGAATGTTATCACCAATTTCATCAAACAGTTCTGTCGGGAACGGGCCATCACCAACACGTGTTGTATAAGCTTTCGCGACGCCGACAACATGATTGATTTTTGACGGGCCAACACCACTTCCGATTGTTACTCCGCCGGCAATTGGGTTGCTGGAGGTTACAAACGGGTATGTTCCCTGATCAATATCTAACATGACACCTTGGGCCCCTTCAAATAAAACGCGTTTTCCTTCATCCAGCGCATCATTTAAAACGACTGACGTATCACATACGTATTCCTTAAATTGTTGCCCGTACTCATAATATTCATCTAAAATTTCATCTAACGTGAAGCCATCTAATTCGTAAAAGCGTTCCAAAAGACGATTTTTTTCTTTTAAATTTTGTTCTAATTTTTCTTTAAAAGTTTCTTTATCTAAAAGGTCAATAATTCGGATGCCAACACGTGCGGCTTTGTCCATATAAGCTGGACCAATTCCTTTTTTAGTTGTCCCGATTTTATTTGCACCCTTGCGCTCTTCATCTGCTTCATCAATACGGATATGGTATGGCAAAATCACATGCGCACGGTTTGAAATTCGCAAATTGGCAGTATCAACACCTTTTTCGTGTAAGTACGTCAATTCTTCCACTAGCGCTTTTGGATCCACTACCATTCCATTTCCAATTACACTGATTTTCTCTTTGTAAAAAATACCAGACGGGATAAGATGCAATTTATATGTAACACCATCAAACTTAATTGTGTGTCCGGCATTATTTCCACCTTGATAACGTGCAATTGCTTCCGCATTTTCCGAAAGAAAATCTGTAATTTTCCCTTTACCTTCATCGCCCCACTGTGTTCCAACAACAACAACTGAAGACATGTAAACACCTCATTTTTTGGTCTTTAGCTAATCATTCGCGTTAGCTATGATTTCCATTATCCATTTTACCGCTTCTCCCAGCATTCGTCAACGGATATCACGAACGATTTTTTTGGTATCAAAAAAATCGTTCGTTTTTACTCCTCTGTGAGGCTCCCTCGCTCCACTAGCACATCACACGGGGCGTGTAGTGTGATATAACCCGCTACACTTCCTAGCAAAATACGACTCAACTTTGACGTGCCGACTGCTCCGACGACAATTAAATCTGCATGGAATTTTTCATCCGCGATTTCTACAATAGCCGCTTTTGGAGGTCCGTAATCTAAAATTGTTTCTACACTTACCACACCTAGGTCTTTCGCACGTTGTTCATAATCGGCCAGCAACTTTTCTGCGTTCTCTGTAAATTGATTAACCATTTGACCACCATCAAGAGCTGTCAAATTCGCGAAGTAGAGTGTATCGATAATTGTAACTATTCCAAGATGCGAGCCGCTACGCACTGCTGTTCCTACCGCCTTTAAAAATGCCGCTTCCGCAGAAATTGATCCGTCAATCGCAACTAAAATCCGTTTGTAATTTTCCACGCTAGCCACCCCTTTCCCCAAAACCTTACCCCTTTTTTTAGCAAAAAAAACAGAGCGATTTATTCGCCCTGCCCTGTTTTATGCCATCTCATCATATCTGACTTCAAGGTTAACAAATTTATTGTATTCCTTAACAAAAGCAAGTTTAACGTCCCCAACCGGACCATTACGCTGCTTAGCAATGAGAATTTCAATCGTTCCATCATTTTCGCCTTCACGGTCATAGTAATCCTCACGATACAAGAAAGCCACAATATCCGCATCTTGCTCAATTGAACCAGATTCACGAATATCAGACATCATTGGACGCTTATCTTGACGTTGCTCTACACTACGAGACAACTGCGAAAGTGCAATGACTGGCACTTCAAGTTCACGTGCAAGAGCTTTAAGGGAACGTGAAATTTCAGATACTTCTTGTTGACGGTTTTCGCCGCCTCGACCGCTTCCTTGGATGAGTTGCAAATAGTCAATGACAATCATGCCAAGCCCCGACTCTTGTTTTAAACGGCGACACTTTGAACGAATTTCATTCACGCGAACACCTGGCGTATCATCAATGAAAATCCCCGAATTGGATAGTGTTCCCATCGCAATCGTAAGCTTCTGCCAATCGTCTGACGTGAGTGAACCCGTACGTAAGTTTTGCGCATTGATATTACCTTCCGCACAAAGCATCCGCATGACAAGTTGCTCAGCACCCATTTCAAGACTAAATATCGCCACATTTTCATCCGTTTTTGTCGCCACGTTTTGCGCAATATTAAGCGCAAATGCCGTTTTACCAACTGATGGGCGGGCTGCAACAATAATTAAATCATTGCGCTGAAAACCTGCCGTCATCTTATCAAGCTCCTTAAAACCAGTCGGAATACCAGTTATATCACCTTTTCGGTTGTGTAAAATTTCAATATCATCATATGTTTTAACTAAAACATCTTTAATATTTTTAAATGCACCAACATTTTTACGACCAGAAACTTCTAAAATGCTTTTTTCAGCCTCATCCATAAGCGCATCCAGTTCATCTTCACGCGAATAGCTGTCTGTCGCAATTTGTGTCGCTGTTCGGATTAAGCGTCGCAAAAGCGCCTTATCTTCAATAATATGCGCATAATATTCCAGGTTAGCGGCCGTCGGAACAGCCCCTGAGAGCTCCGTTAAATACGGAAGTCCACCCGCATCTTCAATTCGACCACTAGAAGCAAGAGCTTCATAAACTGTTAACACATCAACCGCTTTCCCGTGGTCATTCAAATCAAGCATCGTTTCAAAAATAATCTGATGCGCTTGCCGGTAGAAATCATCCGGCATAAGTATTTCAGAAGCCGTAATCAGCGCATTCGGTTCAAGAAATACAGCACCTAAAACGGCCTGCTCAGCTTCAATATTTTGTGGTGGCGTTCTATCTTGAAAAGTATCCACTGCCCTTAGCTCCTTTAAAAAAAAATGGTTTTTCCTTATTCTTCTGTTACATGCACTTTTAGCGTAGCATTAACCTCATGGTGTAGCTTGATTGGGACATTCGTATAACCAAGTGAACGAATCGCATCTGGCAGGTCCATTTTTCGCTTATCAATTTTAATCCCAAAATCCTTTTGCAAAGCTTGAGCAATTTGTTTTGTCGTAATCGAGCCAAACAAACGTCCACCTTCACCCGACTTCGCCTTCAGTTCAACCGTCAAACTCTCCAATTTTTCCTTTAGCGCCTTCGCTTCAGCAAGCTCTTCCTGCGCATCTTTTTCCGCACGCTTTTCTTGCCCGCGAAGCGCACTCATATTTTTCGTATTCGCTTCGACCGCGTTCCCATTCTTTATTAAAAAGTTTTTCGCATAGCCATCTGCAACATCTTTTACTTCACCTTTTTTACCAGAACCTTTTACATCTTTTAGAAAAATGACTTTCATATTAAGTTTCTCCCTTCCAGTACGCGTCTATCGCGTCTAATAAAGCTTTTTCCGCCTCAGCAACCGACACACCTTTAAGTTGCGTCGCCGCATTGGACAAGTGGCCGCCTCCGCCTAGTTTCTCCATAATGACCTGAACATTTATTTCACCTAGCGAACGAGCGCTAATCCCAATCATCTTGTCAGGACGAAGCGTGATGACAAATGACGCCTGAACATTTTCCATCGATAGCATCGTATCCGCCGCCTGAGCCGCAATCACCGTCCCGAAAACTTCATTTTCATGACCTTTCGCAACCGCCATTCCGTCGTGATAAATCTCAAGCGATTCCACAAGTTTGCTACGCTGCGTAAAAGTCGCTAAATCTTCTTTAAGGAAATTTTGTACCAAGACGGTGTCCGCCCCAAGCGACCGCAAATAACTTGCTGCGTCAAATGTGCGAGAACCCGTACGTAACGTGAAGTTTTTCGTATCCACTACAATCCCTGAAAGTAGCGCCGTCGCTTCAATTTTGCCCACTTGCTCTAAATCAGGTTGGTATTCAAATAACTCTGTCACAAGCTCCGCCGTTGAAGATGCATACGGTTCAATATAAACCAGCACCGGATTTTCCACAAATTCCTCCGAGCGACGATGATGGTCAATCACAACAACGTGCTCCGCCGATTCTAATAACTCGCGATTCATCACCATCGAAGGCTTATGAGTATCCACAACAACGAGTAAACTTTTATTCGTAATATTTTCATTCGCTACTTGCGGCGTCACAATATTTTTAATGACATTTGGAAATTCTTCAATTTCAGTCATCAAACGTTCAACGTCCGGACTCATTTTACCCGGCTCAACCACAACAAACGCATCTCGATTGTTCATTTCTGCAATCC
This sequence comes from Listeria tempestatis, assembly GCF_963575625.1. Lineage (NCBI taxonomy): Bacteria > Bacillati > Bacillota > Bacilli > Caryophanales > Listeriaceae > Listeria > Listeria tempestatis. The sequence continues at coordinate 112,247 of NZ_CAUYTK010000006.1, read as the reverse complement.
GCATCACGCCAAGGCTTGAGCCGATAACATCCATATCCGGATAGCGATGTCCCATAACAAAAACTTGGTCGCTTTGAGTGATGAGCTCTTGAAGCGCCTGAGAAATTACCCTGGCACGCACACGCGTCCGCTTTTCCATCGGATTGGTTTTTCCCCCGTAAAAGCGCACTTGCCCCTCCGGCTGTTTAATGACAACCTGATCACCGCCGCGCCCAAGCGCAAGGTCAAGCCCAGACTGCGCGAGATCTGCGAGACTAATCAAATCATCTTCATTATAACCAATCCCAATACTTAGGGTTAAAGGAATATTTTGTTTAGACGTACGCTCGCGAATGCGATCTAACAACGAAAATTTTTCCTCTTCCAACCGTTCTAACATGGCCTCATTTAAAAACGCCATGAACCGGTCCGAACTAATTCGCTTCAAATAAATTCGGTGCTCCCGCGCCCAGTTCGTGAGCATTGACGTCACCAAATTGTTTAGCGCACTCCGGCGTCTATCATCCATACCCTGCGCCCATTCATCGTAATTATCAAGAAAAATAATTGCGAAAACAGATTTCTCTGCCTGATATTTTTCATGTAGTTCATAATATTCCGTACGATCATACAGATATAAAATCCGCTCTTCACGTTTAATAATGGTATCAAAGCGGTATTCACGCCATCTAATGGACTGTACACCCTCTTGTTCCTCACCTTTAATAGCAGTCAAAAATTCTGGTCCAACATCAGCTAGTGACTCTCCAATTAGCTTGTGATTATCAAAATACTTTGCCATGAATGGATTTAACCACTGAATTTTATAATCGTCATCATACAGCATAATTCCCATAGGCATCTCAACAAGTGCATCCTCTTCGCTGCGCTTTATACGATACGTTAAATTAGAAACATATTCTTGCACTTCTTGATTTAAACGATGCTCAAAATAAAACATCGCCGTGATAAGTGCAACACCTGCAACAAAAATAATAACCGCAAGCCACCACTCATAGAAAAAAGTAATGATGCACAAAATTATCGTCGCCGCAACTAAGCCATATAATGGATATTTAAGCATTCTTTTCTCAAAAAAGCCTTGCATTTCCATTCAGCTCCTAAACTAAAAATAATACTCCCTAGTAAAATATAGTCGTCCACTCTATATTTTACCTTTTATCGAACAGACTTTCAAATTAAAAAAGGTCAATCCGACTTTTCATACGGATCTGACCTCTATAATTTTATTCCTCTTATTAACTTACTCGATGCCATACAGATTTCGCCATTCGTCATTGTCAGCTCGCCTGTAGCTTTATCCACTTCATTAATATTATTTTTATTAACTAAAAATGAGCGATGACAACGATAAAATGGTTCATCTAATGCCTTCTCAACATCTTTCATTTTAGCATAAAACTCAATTTGACGATTTTTACCATGCAAAACAATTTTATGGCTTTTCGTAGACGTTTCAAAAAACAAAATATCATCCTGTTTCTCATGAATTACTTTTTTATCAGTTAATCGAAAAGTAAAGTATTTATCTGGTTCTCGTTCATCGAGCATACGCTGCTGCACGCTTCTTAAACAGTCATGAACACGCTCTTGCACTTCGTTCAGATTGTCTTTAATAATATAGTCTAACGCCTCTACTTTATAGGTAAATGTTAAGTAAGTTAGTTCAGCATGCGTTGTGATAAAAATAATAAATCCTCGAGCATCTTTTTCTCTGATTTTCTTAGCCAATTCAAAACCGTTTAAGTCCGGTTGTTGCAAATCAATATCTAAAAAGTAAACGCCCATCCCAGCGAATTTCTCAATTTCTTCTAAAACTTCATAGGGATTATCGGAAGAAAAAACGATTTCCATATCAAAATGCTCGAGCATAATAAAATCTTCAATATACTTCGTCAGTCGTTCCCGTTGAATTCTATTATCTTCACATATAAAGATTGGTAGCATATACATCCCCTTTTCCTACACAATTTCTAACTCTTGGATAAACTCTCTATCCATCAATTTTGTAGCTAACGTGACATTGGAATATTTTTGAATAGTTTCTCTCAAACTAGCTAACCCTAATCCTCTAGCATCACCTTTTGTTGAAAAACCTTCTTCAAACATTTTATACACTGGTGGCATATTATCCGGTATGCTATTCGCAAAAACAATTAATACAGAATCCTCTCGCTTTACAACAGCCAAACGAATAAATGGATCTATGCTTTCACTAGCCGCTTCAACCGCATTGTCTAACAAAATCCCAACAATTTTACATAGATCGATACTCGGCATATTTATTTCATCAATTTCTTCCACTACTTCCACAATTGCATCAATCTTAAGTTCCTGCGCTCTTATTAACTTAATGGCGATAAGTCCCTTTAGCTCCATCACATGAATGTTTTGTAGCAAAGATATTTTATGATTATTCGATTCCATCGTTTGATTGATGGGGATGATATTTTCCGAAAAGAATTTTTTCAATCCTTCCATATCATCTTTTTCCATGTAGCCTGCCATACTAGAAAGAATGTTAATATAGTCGTGGCGAAAAACACGCATTTCTTTATGTAAACTTTCTAATGTTGTTGTATATTCTTGCAACTGCCCAAATTGCTCTTGTTGTGTTTTCATCTTTATCTCTTGTATAGCCGATTGAAGAACTACATTCAAGATACCAATTAATGCGATAAAGTAAACTACAAATATAACTGTATTTAGACGTACAATCTCTTGAATAAACCCATCTGCTGCACTGAAAAGTATATTCAAATGGTAAATAAGTAAAGTAAGAATTACAACTGCAAGAATCATGAATCCATATTTACGTTGATTTAAATATGTATACACTCCCCATTTATCAATTGCTTTTTTCAGAAGAAATGCAATTAAACAGGCGAATAACATCATTGCTATTGTATAAAATACAACATGACTTAATTCTCTTGAATCATTTCCAACTTTTAATTTGAAAACTGACCATAATATTGGATTTAATATATAATCGCACATTATCGATATAATAAATGTAATGGATGGGATAGTTACTGCAAAATATATAGATTGTTTTTTATACAATAAAGCTAATGTGAAAATTCCTATTGTAACTAGATTTAACCAATAAGCTATCATTGGAAAAAGAGGGATAACCGCTATAGCGCAAGCTAAGGTGATTAACCCCTCTTTCCATTTTAATAATCGACCCGTTAATATTTGTATCACGATAAAAAAACCTATATTTTGAATTGATATACCAATAAACATTATGATTTGTGGATTCATGATTAGCCCCCAAAGTTGTTTTACTTTCGTATCAATTCTATCATATTTTTTTATTGAAATACTATAACGATACAACTAATTTTTTATTTTTTTTCTAATGTTTTTAACATAGGGTTTTTTGGCTCATAAGTAACTCCAAAACAAGACTTTTTCATTGAAGTATTTGCGATTTTCAATCCTTGATCCTCTAGTTTACGTCCGATAAAATTACCCATTTTTTTACTCATAGTTTTCATAATTTTTGTACCTCCTGTTTAATAGTTTATACATTAATGGATGAATCGATATGACTTGATAGACTGACCCCAACATGATTAGAGTTTTCATCTCAGCAAAAGGTACAAGTAATGTTACTAGAAAAAGTATTACTGTGCATACCAGTGCTTTTCTTTTTAATGCTTTTCTTTCTTTCAACCCAATAAGAGGCAGACTTTCAGTGTCAGATGGAGCATAACGAAACATATTGAATAGGACAAAAGCAAATACAATAATAACAAAAAGATTACTTGATGGCACTGCTTGAAATATAAATGGTCCTAAAACAAACATTAGTAAGCTTGTAATTGTACAATTCAAACTTTTAATTGCATGCAATCCAAAAGAATACCTTCTTAAAACTACAAAGGTTAAATGCACAACTAAGGTTTCCCAAAACACTCCAACCAGTAAAGCAAGTATGTAGACAAAAGCAATTTTAAACACATTGATTAAAATGACTTCTACGCCGTACTTCACTTTCAAATACGTTTCTTCATCGTTTTGAAAACGCTCTTTTGAAATTAGTTTATCCGCTAATTTTTCTGTCAATGTAATTTGTTCAGTTGCGCTACTCAATAATTTCACCTCCGCTTATTATTTTACCTCGAATTTCATAGTCAAAACGAAAAATACCCTGAAATGTCCGTTATTAGTCCTAAATAACCAAAATCAAGTTTTTTTATCCGTTTTTTGTGTAATTTACAGAATTTTAAAATGGTTATTATGGCATAATTCATAAGTCGTTAGGCATTATTAAACTGAAAAATGAAAGTTTGACTTTAAATAAAAAGCTCCTTTTAATTCAGAAGGAGCTTTCCATTTATAATTTATTTTTCATCTGCAACAAATGGTAGTAATGCCATTTGACGAGCACGTTTGATAGCAACAGTTAATTTACGTTGATATTTAGCGCTTGTTCCAGTTACACGACGAGGTAAAATTTTACCACGTTCAGAGATGAATTTTTTTAGTAATTCTACATCTTTATAGTCAATGTGCGTAATGCCGTTAGCCGTAAAGTAACATACTTTTTTACGACGACGTCCGCCTCTGCGTCCTCCAGCCATAATTTCTCCTCCTATTCTCTATCTGAATATTTTGGTTAAGCAAGCAAATCCGGTTTAGAACGGCAAATCGTCATCCGAAATGTCGATTGGTTTCCCGTCACTAGCGAAAGGATCATTGTTTGTTTGCTGATAACCTTGAGATTGAGATTGCTGATTCTGATTGTAACCACCGCTAGCAGGTTCCTGATTATAGCTGTTATTATTGTTATAACCACCACCGTTATTACTTTGGTATCCATTTCCATTACCACCATTTGCATTACGTGGCTCTAAGAATTGGACACTTTCGGCAACGACTTCGGTTACATAGACACGTTTTCCATCTTGGCCTTCATAATTACGTGTTTGAACACGACCGTCAACACCAGCAAGACTTCCTTTTTTCAGGAAATTTGCTACGTTTTCAGCGGGTTTTCTCCAAACGACACAATTAATGAAATCTGCTTCGCGTTCCCCTTGTTGGTTTGTAAATGTACGGTTTACAGCGAGTGTAAAGGTCGTAACAGCAACACCAGAAGGAGTGTAGCGAAGTTCAGGATCTTTAGTTAAACGTCCTACTAAAATGACTCGGTTCATCATCTAGAAAAAGCCTCCTCTCATTTAATAAATCAAGAAATTCTTGAATTTGTTTTATTCTTCTTCTTTAACGATAATATGACGAATGATATCATCAGAAATTTTTACTAAACGATCAAATTCATTGATAGAATCTGCGTTTTCAGTAGAAATTTTAACGATGTGGTAAAATCCATCACGGAAGTCTTGGATTTCATAAGCCAAGCGACGTTTACCCCATTCTTTTGATTCGATGATCTCCGCACCATTGCTTGTTAAGATTCCGTCAAAACGTTCTACTAACGCTTTCTTTTCATCTTCTTCAATGTTCGGACGAATGATGTAGTTAATTTCGTATTTTCTAGCCATCTTTTTACACCTCCTTGTGGTCTTAGCGGCTCTAATAAGACGAATGTCCTACCTCTAAATAGCAAATGTATTTAGAAACGAGCAAGGAATAATTTATAATTACTCACAATAAAGTATTATACCACAGTGCGAAACTTGCATCAATAAATTTATGCAAAATCGTTTTTTAAGTTCGGTAAAGCGGCATCGTCATACACCTCGGCCCACCGCGACCACGTGAAAGTTCGGAACTGATAATTTCATGGACTTTAATTCCGTGGTATTTTAAAAGTTCATTGGAGACTTGGTTACGGTTATATGTCACGACTTCCCCCGGTTTTATCGCAAGCGTATTAGCACCATCGTTCCACTGCTCGCGGTCAGAGTTGATGGGGTCAATTCCGCCGCAAGGGATCAAGCCAATTTCGGGTTCATTTAAGACTTCACTTAAAACGGCTTCTATATGGTTTGATGGTGTAATTTTAATGTCTGCTAAATGCTCATCCCATTCCATAATGTACAACGTTAGTCCGCTAAGTATGACACTTGGATGGACAATAAATTGGTTTGTATCGACCATCGTAAATACAGTGTCTAAATGCATGAATGCACGTTCTTTAGGGAGTTCAAGCGCAATAATTTTCGCGATTCCCTGATGTTTCTGAAATAAATTTGTTGCAAGCATTTGTATCGCTCGCGGATCAGTTCGCTCGGAGATACCTACCGCCAGCACTTTTTCGGAAAGCACAAGTTCATCGCCGCCCTCAAGCGCATATGGGCTCTCACGGTTAAACCAAATAGGGGCGTTTTCTTTTAAAAAAGCGGGGTGATGTGTCGCGATAAACTTCATAAAGTAGGATTCCCGCCTTCTTGCGGGCTGACTCATTTGGTTTATGGAAAGACCATTTCCAATCACAGCTGCCGGATCGCGCGTAAAATAAAGGTTCGGAAGGGGCGCCAAATAAAAAGGTTCGCGGTGCTCAAGCATTTCGTCAAGCCTCGCTAAACGCCGTTTTGGAACCTCCGTTTTCCTAAGACCCGTCATCACCTTTTGAATAAGTTCTTCCGTCTCAAAATCACTTAAAAAGGCTTCAAGATATTGCGCATTTTCGCCAAATTGCCCAGCCTCTTTAAGAATTTCGCGAATAAAAACAGCGCGCGTATCACTCGCTGTGATGGCTTCTTCTAACAACTTTTCTAAATAAAAAACTTCCGCGCCATTTTCACGCAACATGTTAACAAAAAAGTCATGCTCTTTTTGTATCGCTGGTAAAAATGGAATATCGTCAAATAGCAATTCGTGTAAAAATTGTGGTGTCAAATTTTCCAGTTCTCGACCTGGCCGTTTGACCACAACTTGTTTAAGGTTCCCAATTTCCGAATTAATCCCTAACTTCATCTTTATCACATCCTCTTTTTATTCATACCCTCTCCACTAAATTGTGAACACTTTATGTCAATTTTATGCATAAAATTTTATCATTTTATAAGATAAATGTATGAATTTCAAATTAAACAGTTGATATAATCGTTTTTTAAATATGCATTATTTTATTTATTTTTTTAAAAAGAAAGTGTCGCTTTTGTTATTTTATGCTAAAATTTAGCAGAGACCTTTTTAGGAGGCCGTATATTGAAAAATAAGTATTTAATCACTCTTTTAGTATGTATTTATATTTTATGCATCGCCGTTATTTTAATCCCATCAACAACAACCAAAAAACAAACCTTCCCCATTGATAAAATTGCACAATTGCTTTCAAAAGATCATATTGATATTCATTCGGCTCAAGCTGAATTCAAACGGTCTAAATTGCAAGTTCGTTTGCCCATGTCGCTCAGCCCGATTTTAAACAGACAGCTTAAAAATGTTGAAAATTTTAGTTTATCAGTCGCATTTGACGACAAACTCCGCGATGCGATACATTTACCAACAAATATTATTCCAATTGCGAACAATCAAGTCGCTTATACAGATTTATACTCATTTGAAATTGCATTTACGGTTCCAGCTGACGTGCATACTACAGATATTTCCCGACTTTTGGAAAATGAGCACCCTTCCTTGGAACTTCTTTTTAAAAATAAAAATGACGAAACAGTCGCTTTGCTTACAGATATTCCACTAAAAATCCATTTAAATACTTGAATAAAAAAACGAAAACAAGAAAAGTCTCTTTCGTAAAGACTTCCATTGTTTTCGCTTTTTTAATTACTTTTTTTCTTACTAAATTTTGCTTGAAAAAATGATACGAACATTGGGATAACTGATACAAAAATAATGCCTAAGACAACGATAGAGAAGTTATCTTTTACAATTGGGATGTTCCCAAAGAAATAGCCAGCAAGCGTACATAGCAGCACCCAAACTGTTGCGCCTAGTAGGTTATAATTTAAGAAATAACGGTAATTCATTCGGCTAGCACCTGCTACAAATGGTGCGAAGGTGCGGATAAATGGCATAAAACGAGCAATGAAAATTGTTTTTCCGCCATGTTTATTAAAAAATGCTTCAGCTTTTTCCATTTTCTCCCGGTTACTGATTTTTCCAAACCAACTATCTTCTGGTATACTCGTTCCAATTTTTCTACCAATATGGTAATTCACGGTATCCCCAAGTACTGCTGCAACCCATAGAACGATAATAAGTGGCACAATCTTTAAAATCGATCCGTCTAAAACTGCCAGCGCGCCGCTAGCAAATAAGAGAGAGTCTCCTGGTAAGAACGGAAAAACAACTAGTCCGGTTTCAATAAATACGATGAGGAATAAGATAACATACGTCCAAATTCCAAATGTATTAATAATTTCAACTAAGTGTTCATCAATATGTAGAATAAAATCAAATAACCACGAGATAAAATCCACCAAGCATTCACTTCCTTTATAAGAATATCTTATTCATTGTATCACAGATTCAAGACCCATTTATCCAACTTCCGATTGATTTAACAAAACTTTAACAAATAAATTCTCACAAAAATGTCATTTATTTCGCTAAATTGTCAAAAAATAGCTACATCTTTCGTAAACGAACTATGTTATGTTATATGTGTACCAGCGGAAACTGGTCACTGTAAAAATTTCTCATAATTTTAAAATAACGTCTTCAGGCACAAGACGTTATTTTTTTGCACAAAAATAGACTGATGATAAATGATAAGATTCAGGTAAAAACTCTGAAAAAAATCATTTGTCATCAGTCTATCTTATGCTTCAGCTGATGCTTCCTCATAATTAATAAGTGCAATTAAACCGCCAAGTGCCAAAAGCATGATGGGTACTAGGAACATCATTGAAACGGACATTGTTCCACCAATTGCCGCCGCAATCATCATAACGCCGCCCATGCGTGGTTTATGTGCAACAACGAATGAACCGACTAAACCGATAGCAGACAATATTAATGCCCCGCTAGTCAGTAAATAAAAGGCTACAGATTCTTCTTCTAGCGCTTGTGAAATCCCTGGAATGGTTAAAACCATTAAACTAAAAGCGATACCAAGAGCTGCCCCCAAAAAGCCAAGCAATCCTTCTACTTTCATTATGCCACTCTCCTTTTTTTGCTTTTCCTTAATGTTACCACCTTCCTAGGCAGTTCGCAATAAAACATCTTTATTTTCCAATAAAAATTTCATCGCCAATTGAAATCGGCACGGCATCATTTGAATGACCAATTTGATTTGTTTTGAAAACGGGGATACCATATTTTTCGCCCACTTCAATAAATAGGCGGTCAATTTGCGGACGGAGGCCTCGTTCTTCAGCTTCTGTGAACTGCCCTAGCAAAAGACCTTTACACTCAGAAAAAGCGCCCAGTTGCTCATACTGCGCTATATAAGTGGCCATTTTCGCCTCATCGCCACTAAGGGCTTCAAACAGAATAATTTTTTGCTTAAAATCGGGCATAAATTTGGTGCCAGCAAGCTTCAAAAAGCAGCGGATATTGCCGCCAATCAAAGTTCCTGAAAGATTTGGCGCACCCGTAATGAAATCCCCCGTTAAACTAGGGTGCTCTCCTTGGATAAAACAACGCTCAAATTGGCGCAGGTCCTGGTTCAAATGAAATAATACACCACGCTTCCCCGTTAAGGCATAGATGCTATTTAAAATTGTCGTTAAGTCACTGTAGCCAACGAATGGCTTTTGGTTTTCTGATATCAACTTAAAATCCAAAAAAGGAAGGATTTGATTGGCAACGTCACCGCCTGAAATATCAAAAATCATCTCAATTTCCTTGTTTAAATAGAGTTTATGAAGCTCCCGCGCACGTTCCTCCGCATACCCACTATAAATCGAATTTTCCAAAGCGTAAATTGTACTTGCTTGCACCACTTCTAAACCATATTTTCTTGCTAATTTTTTGTACAACTCTTCCCATTCCAGCCGGCCACTAGACGCCCGTCCGTTTGAACAGGCAATCACACCAATTTTACTTCCGCGTTTTAAAATCATTGAAACGCCTCCTATACGAGCTATTTTATCCAAAAAAAAGTAGAAACGCACGTTTTATTTGCACGTTTCTACTTTTAGTTGAATTATTTTTTCTTGCCGGCCCAAACGTAACTCATATCGCCGATTGAATCAACGGTAAATTTACCGTCATCATATATGATTTTGGTCACGCTTGCGTTTTCGAGTTGCTGACCTTTATATTTATCTGTCATATCCGAAATCATAGCGCCAATTGACATGCCGTGGCTGACAATTAAAACATTTCCTCCGCCATTTTTGGCGTTTTCTTCTGCAATACTTTTAAGTTTAGTTTGCATTCGTTTTTTGACTGTATCATAATTTTCCGCGCTACCAGACTGATCTAATTTTACAAGTTCTGCTAAGCACATTTCTAATGTTACTTTTCCTGCTGCATAATCTTCCATCATAGCTTCTTGAGAGGGATAGCCAAGATTTTTTGCAACAGCTCCCCACATATTTTCATCTAAATCGCCTTCATAACTTCCAAAACAAACTTCTCGTAATTGGGTACTTTCTAAAGCCTTTAGCTTCTTCTGTCCTTTTGAATCAAGAACAATTCTTGCTGTTTCTCTTGCTCTACCAGAATCACTTGAGTAGGCTGCTTTAAAATCCACATCTGTAAGACCGTCACCTAAATCTTGAGCCACGTTTACGCCTGGTTTTGTGAGTGGGGTATCCGACCAACCTTGCGCACGGTGAACGGTATTAAACATTGTTTTACCATGACGAGTAACATAAAGTGTAACTGGACCATCTGCCTTTTTAGAACTTTCCTTTGTTGAAGCTTCATCATTGTTTGCACCACAACTTGCGAGCAAAAATACAGTTAAAACTACTAACAACAGTTTCCAAATATGCTTTTTCATTCCACATTACTCCCTTTTGTTTTGGATTAAATAGCAAGTTTTAGATAACTAAAGTAATTAAACGATCTCCCACTTTGACTGTTTTATCATCGACAACAAGAATGTCTAAATATTTGTCTGAATTTGTAATAATAATAGGTGTTGTAATATCATAGCCTTCTGCTACAATTTCAGCAATATCAAATTCTGTTAGAAGTTGACCTTTTTCAACTCGATCACCTTGTTTTACATGTGTTGTAAAATGTTTACCATTTAGTTGTACTGTATCCATACCAACATGAATTAATACTTCACCGCCATCATCTGTTGTGATTCCAACTGCATGACCGGTAGGGAAAATGGTTGTGATTGTTCCACTGGCAGGTGCATATAATTTACCTTCTATAGGAATAACTGCTGCGCCTTTTCCAAGTGCACCTGATGAGAATGCTTCATCTTTAACTTCAGCAAGCGTAATAACATCGCCTTCAATTGGACTAGCTAGAACTTCACGTTCAATCAATGTTTCTGTTTCACGTGAAGCATTTTCAGTTGTTGCTTCTGCATTTGCAGGATCTTTGAAACCAAATACATATGTGAGGATAAATCCTAAAATAAACGCGACAACAACTGCAATAACTACAGCAAGCATTGTGCTATCAACTGGGGATCCTGGTTTAATAAAGTTCGGGAATCCGAAAATTCCAAGTCCACCCATAATGTATGTTTTAACTTCAGCAAAGCCGATAATTCCACCAGCAACGGCACCACCGATACAGCTCATGATGAAAGGTTTTTTAAGCGGAAGTGTAACCCCGTAAATTGCAGGCTCTGTTACACCGAAAATTCCTGAAATGAACGCTGGTACACTTAGTGATTTAAGTTTTTGATTTTTAGTTTTAAGCATAACCGCAAGTACGGCACCAATTTGAGCGAAAGAAGCGCCAAATGACATTGCTAAAATTGGATCATAATGTAATTGCGTTAAGTTGTTGATTGCGATTGGAATAAGACCCCAGTGAAGTCCAAAAATAACAAACACTTGCCAGAAACCGCCTAGGATAAGTCCTGCAACTACTGGACTTAAGTCATAAACCCAAATTGTACCTGCACCTAGCAATTGACCTGCCCATGTAGCAACTGGTCCGATTACCATGAATGTAAGTGGGACAACAATTAGTAGGGTAACAAATGGGACGATGAAAGTTTTAATAACATCTGGAATAATTTTCTTCGCTACCTTTTCAACTTTGGAAGCGAACCATGTCGCGATAATAATTGGAATAACAGACGATGCATAACTCATCAAGATAACTGGGATACCTAAGAATGTTACATGAATAGGGGACTCAAAAATTGTTCCCGCAAATAACACATACTCTGGCTTTCCAGCTAAAATACCCGTAAGCGTTGGATAAACAAGGGATGCCCCAATGGCCATACCGATGAATATATTCCCGCCAAACTTCTTACTAGCTGTGTAACCAAGGAAGATTGGGAAGAAGTAGAATAGACAATCTCCAATAGCGTATAAAATTTGATATGTTCCAGAATCAGCCGTTAACCAGCCGAACGCTAGAAATGCAGCGGCAAAACCTTTAATCATACCTGTTGCAGCTAATACGCCTAGAACAGGTGTAAACACTCCAGAAATCATATCAATGAAGCGGTTAAAAACATTACCTCCGCCACCAGAATCAGCATCACCAGTTCCTTCTGGGTTAATACCACCAACTTCAAGTACTGCTTTATAAACATCTGGTACGTGGTTTCCGATAACCACTTGATATTGTCCACCACTTTGAATAACGGAAACGACACCATCTAATGATTTAATTTTGTCAGTATTGGCAATTTTCTCATCTTTCAATTTAAATCTTAGACGCGTAATACAATGGAATACGCTATTAATATTTTCTGTACCCCCGACATTTTCGAGAATATCTTTGGCTAACTGTTCATATTTCATAGCCGAGACCCCTTCTTTCTTAAAATTGATTTTGGGCAAAAAGAAAAACCTAAACTCATTCGAGGATTTTGTGCAATGTTTACACGTATCCTACAAATCAGCTTAGGTTTTGCCCATAAATTGGTAACAATCCTTTGTGATGAGTTAAATATAGCATATCCAGAAAGCGTTTGCAATACTTTTTTTAAAAAATTTTTGACAGAGCTTCACAAAACGCGTTAGGCCCTGTCAAAAATAGATTTATGCTAAATCAGTTCCGTTTGTTTCAATCACTTTTTTATACCAATCAAAAGATTTTTTCTTCGAGCGATTTAAAGTTCCTTTTCCTTCATTGTCGCGGTCAACGTAAATGAAGCCGTAGCGTTTTTTCATTTCGCCAGAACCTGCACTCACTAAGTCGATGCAACCCCAAGGTGTATAACCGAGAAGTTCTACGCCGTCTTCCATCGCTTCACCCATTTCACGTACATGCTCACGCAAATAATCAATCCGATAATCGTCATTAATTGAACCATCCGCTTCCACTTTATCGACAGCCCCGAGGCCATTTTCAACAATGAATAATGGTTTTTGATAGCGGTCATAAATTGCGTTCATGGTAATGCGAAGTCCTAGCGGATCAATTTGCCAGCCCCATTCACTTGCTTTCAAATACGGGTTTTTGAGTGTAGCAAATACGTTGCCTTCAGTTTCCTTATTTACTTCTGGGTCAGCGCTTGTTAGGCGAGAAGAGTAGTAGCTAAACGCCACGTAGTCAACTGTATGGTCGCGCATTACTTCCAAATCGCCATCTTCCATTTTCAACTGAATATTTTTTTCTTTAAATAATCGCTTGCTGTAGCTCGGATAATAGCCACGTGCCTGCACGTCAACAAAGAAGTAGCCTTCACGGTCAGCTTCCATTGCTTTCCAAATATCGTTTGGATTTGGTGTGTTCGGGTAAGTCGTACCTGCTGCAAGCATACAGCCAATCATGTTTTCAGGATTAATTTCGTGACCCAATTTTGTTGCCATAGCAGAAGCAACAAGTTGGTGATGAATCGCTTGATATTTCACTTCTTCAGGGTTTTCAACATTTGTAATATCCATACCGCCGCCAAACATTGGAATGTGCAGAATCATATTGATTTCATTAAACGTCATCCAATATTTCACTTGATCTTTATAGCGTTTGAAAATCGTTTCACAGAAATTCAAATAGAAATCGATTGTTTTGCGGTTTGCCCAGCCGTTATAGTCTTTCATAAGACCAACTGGCGTGTCAAAGTGATTAATTGTCACAACTGGTTCGATGCCGTATTTATGACACTCGGCGAAAACTTTATCATAAAATTCGAGTCCTTTTTCATTTGGCACTGTTTCGTCCCCGTTTGGGAAAATTCTCGGCCAGCTAATGGAAAGTCGGAAACATTTAAAGCCCATTTCTGCAAATAATTTAATATCTTCTTTGTAGCGATGATAAAAATCAATTGATTCATGGCTCGGATAATAATTGTACTTTGTAGCGAGTGTTTTTTGTGGGTCAACAAGCGCGTCCCAACGACCTTCTTCAACGGAAGGAAGTAAATCGACAAGCGATAATCCTTTCCCGTCTTCTAAGTAAGCGCCTTCACATTGATTCGCAGCAACTGCCCCGCCCCATAAAAAGTTATCTGGAAATTTAAAATTTGTCATGTTGAAGCTCCTCTCAAAATTCATTTGCATCTTCACTATAAAATATGTAATGCATTACAGAGCAAGCTTTTTTTATAAAAAATTTTTTACGGATAAAAGACTACCACGTAATTGTGTGGTAGCCTTATTTTATTCTTCCTCATATTGTATGGATAATCCCATTTCTAGATACTTTGGCAATATTTTTACTAAATCTACATGTTCTTTAGCAACAAGTTCATTGTTAATCATTAGTATGGGTAAGCTTTTAATGCCATGCAATTTCAATTCGGTAAATACATTTTTATTTTCTACAAAAGGCTCGATAGAATCTTCCATAGCACATAGTTTCATATGTACTTTCTTTCCATGAAAATTCAAATACATTTCTTGAAAATCTGTATTCATGAAACTTTTCATTACTTCAACATTTTCATTTGATTCATTCATAAGACAAAAATAGGTTATTTCAATCATCTACCTAATGTCACACCTCCTACACCTGCAAAATAATTCAGACTTTTTAGGATTTTACCATGTATAACTAAATTTGTAAATCGGCATTATTATCTTAATTAAGATACATACTTTTCAATTTTGTGATGTCTTCTTTAGTTAGCCCGAGGCCATCTTTTAAAAACGCGTCCACGGAGCCGTAGGTTTTGTCGATTTCATCAAACGCAGCGTTTAAGTAGCTTTCGCGTACTTCCATGACGGCCTTCATTCCGTTTGCGGCTTGCTGGTTTTTAGTTTCTGTAAGGACAGCTTGAACGGCTTTTTCATTTTCGTCCGCACGATATTTGTTGGATAATAGGTAGTCATCCATCACCGTATCTTCCGGGACACCGAGGGCGGATAAAACGAGTGCGGTTCCAAATCCTGCTCTGTCTTTTCCAGCGGTACAGTGCCACAAAACGGCGCCTTTTTCATTTTCGAGCAAAATATCAAAGAATTGTTTATACGCTTTCCGCGAATTTTCGTCTGTTACAAAACTTTTATTTGCCTCGATTAAAAAGCTTTCTGGATTGTCCATCGTGCTTAGGCTTTTAATTAAGTCTTCCGTGCTTGTAGATGCACCGTTATCTTTCATGACAGAATCGTGTGTATTTTTCACGTTTTGAATGGGCGGATCTGGCTTTTTCTCTACTTCACTATTTGTTCTAAAATCAACAATTTGTTTTAAGTCGTACGTTTTTTTCAGCTTATCAATATCATTTCCGGTCACGGTATAAAGTTCTGCTGAACGAATAAGGCGGTGTGGTTTTATGGTTTTTCCGTCCTCCGTCTTGTATCCCCCGAGGTCACGCACATTAATAGCGCCTTCTAGTGCAATTTGCTTACCGGGTACTACTTTTTCCTCCAAAATTGCGTTTTTACTATCCGCTTTTGCATTTTCCTCCGCCTGACATCCTGCGAGCAGTAGACTTGCTGAAACAACTGAAATCCCAGTCACTTTCATCCATTTTTTCATATGTAAATCTCCTCCTTACGCCTATTATAAAGTGCTTTTTTTAGGCTTTGATAAAGGAGGGGTAAAGTTCGTGTTAATGAATATAAATTTTATATGTTGTGAGAAAAAGTAAAAAGCCTGAAAAATTTTCCAGGCTTTTATCGCTTGCTATTTTTTCTTATGAACCACACTAATCCTATGATAATAATGACTGTTGTGACTACCATTGTAATAGGAATATAAGCTGTTATGTCATGCATAATATCACTCCCTTTGAGAATAAGATGTGCTAACTGTAGCAGTCTTACTTGTTAATTTTGTTAGTTTAACAGTACTAACTATAACTCGCTCCTTAGTCATTAAACCAATACCTTTATAACCAATATAAGTCAACATATAATCTCCTTGTCCATTAATATCTGTCCCTACTTTTTCAGCCCTTCTATCTGTAATTTTTGTTGTTTTTGAAATTTGTAATGGAAAAAAAGATAATGTTCCTGCTGCTGATGTACTAGTAGCTGTCAACCCGCTTTTTCCAACATTATAATACGTTACTAATCCCGTCCAACCATCAGGATATAAAACATGGTAAACTCTAGTTTTAACCGAATAACTTCTGGAACCATAATTTTGAGTTGCTTTCAGTAAAGGACGTTTTTCCAATACAGGTGAATCTACTGTAATTGCTTCAACTATTGTACCATCATCAAGTATTTTCATATCATGATTTTTATATACTTCATTATCACTTATATCAACTTCTAATTGAGTGCTACTTGATAATTCATTTGTGGCTTCATTTACTTTTTCAGATAAATCCTCAGTATATTCTTCTAGTATCTCTGGTTTTGTATTTTCTATTATTTCTTCTCGTTTTTCTTCATTCAACAAAGACCCATCATCTTTAAAATCTTTAATTTGAGATTTTAATTCTGAAACAGTATTAATTTCATATTTTTCTGTAGTTTTCTCTGCTGAAGCATTATTAGGTACAGATAAAGAATATACCAAAATTAATCCCATAAAAACAATTATTTTGAGCTGTGTCTTTTTCATTCTGTCATCTCCATATTGTTAGTGTTTTCACAATGAAATTATATCATTTTGGTAATTTTTTGTCAATTTCGACAAATTTTCATTTTTATAGAAAAAAAGTAGTTTTTATATCATTTGTAAACGTTTTTAACTAAGTAAAAATCATTTTTAATTTAACAATATTAATTTTTCCAACAAAAAAAGAACCATATTTTTCCAATTTAAAATTTGGAATATATGGTTCTTTATTTTTCACATTAAATGATTCATATGGCCAATTTCCATGACCCAATAGGAGCCTAAGACAACAACAATTGCAATGAAAGCCGCAAAGAGGATGTTGCCGACTTGAATTTTGCCGTCGCGTCCTTCTGTCATATGCATGAACATGAGGAGTTGCAACGCTGCTTGGATAAAGGCAAAGATAAAGATGATAACCACTTTTACGCTGTAGTCAAGTGTCGAGTAAAGTGCTACCCAAACCGCTACAAGCGTAAGAACAATGGATAAAATAAAGCCAATGATATGTTTCCACGGAACTCCCGTTTCCACATGTGCGCTATTTGTATTTTTATTTTCCGCCATTTTAGTTCACCATCCCTAACAAGTAGACACCCGTGAAGATGAAAATCCAGACAACATCAAGGAAATGCCAATAAAGGCTTGAAATAAACACTTTTGATGCTGCACGTGGCGTCAAACCGCGCATTTTTATTTGAATTAAAATAAAGGAAATCCAAAATAAACCAATTGTTACGTGAAGTCCGTGAGTACCAAGTAGGACGAAGAAAGCAGACCAGTAAGAGCCGACTTTCATTGTCACACCTTCCATCACATAATGCGCAAACTCGTAAATTTCAAAGCCGACAAAGCCAGCACCAAGAAGAAGTGTAATAATCGAGTAGACCATCAACATCTTCGTATTACCTTTACGCATCTCGCCAATTGCAAGACCACACGTAAAACTACTTGTAAGAAGCAAGAATGTCATGATTAAAACAAGGTGTAGCTCAAACATTTCGGACGGTGGATGTCCGGCATTAGATCCCGCTTTCATCATAACAAAGTAAGTTGCAAAGAGCGTTGCAAAAAGTGCAATTTCGGCACCAAGGAAAATCCAGAAACCTAAAATGTTCAGTCTACCTTGCTCCGATTGATATTCTAATGGAAGCGAAGAATTCGTTTTTACAGATTCCATGGGTTACCCTCCTTTATGCCCGTTTCACGTTCGCGCGCATTATGTTCTTCCGTTGCTATAATTTCATCTACTTCAACATGATAGCCGTCGTCTTTTTGGAACGAGCGATAAACCATACAACCGAGAACTCCTAAGCCACCGAGAATTCCTATCCAGTACCAGTAAAATACGAGACCGAATGCCGCTATAAAGAAGAAGACGGACATGATAAAGCCTAGCATTGTATTACTTGGCATATGAATTGGCTTATAATTTTTATCATCTAAGTATGATTTTCCTTTTTGCTTCATGTTGTAGAAATCGTCTAAATCATTCCATTCTGGTAAAATCGCGAAATTGTATTTTGGTGGAACTGAAGAGCTTGTCGCCCATTCAAGAGTACGAGCGTCCCACGGATCACCAGTAACTTCACGCTTAGAGTGTTTGTAGCTATAAACAATATTCCAGCAAAGGATAAGAAACGCAGCCCCCATTAGGAATGCCCCGATTGTGGAAATAAAGTTTAAAGTCGTCCAGCCGTCACCTTGCACATACGTGTAAAGACGACGCGGCATACCGTCAAGACCTAAGAAATATTGTGGGAAGAAACAAACGTTAAATCCTACTACGAAAACCCAGAAGAACCATTTCCCGATTTTCTCGTTTAGTCTGTACCCGACCATTTTTGGATACCAATAAATCAAACCAGCAAAACAAGAGAATACCGTACCCGCGATTAGTACATAGTGGAAGTGAGAAACTAGGAAATACGTATTGTGATATTGATAATCGGCCGCTGCCATCGCGAGCATAACCCCAGTTACGCCTCCAATAACAAAGTTTGGAATAAACGCGAGCGACCAAAGCATTGGCGTGTCAAAACGAATTTGACCTTTATACATCGTAAAGAGCCAGTTAAAGATTTTAATCCCCGTTGGAATGGCAATCATCATCGTTGTAATCGAGAAGAACGAGTTAACGAGTGCGCCTGATCCCATTGTAAAGAAGTGATGGACCCAAACGAGAAAACTTAATACGGATATAACAACAACTGCCGCAACCATTGCTGGGTAACCAAATAGTTTTTTGCGAGAAAATGTTGAAATAACTTCTGAAAATATTCCGAAGGCTGGCAAAATTACGATATAAACTTCTGGATGTCCCCAAACCCAGAACAAGTTCGCCCACATCATTGGAAGTCCGCCGTTCGCCAGTGTGAAAAAGGCTGTGCCAAATAGACGGTCAAAGGACATTAGTGCTAAAGCCACCGTTAAAACAGGGAAAGCAAAGATAATAATCAAACTTGTGATTAAAATTGTCCAAGTGAACATTGGCATTTTCATTAGCGTCATGCCTTTTGTTCGCATTCGCATAATTGTGACAAAGAAATTAATCCCTGTCATTAGCGTACCAATACCCGCGATTTGTACCCCGAGTAAATAGAAATTAATCCCGTAACCGGCACTAAATTCTTCAGCAAGCGGCGCATAGTTTGTCCAACCAGCGTCTGGTGAGCCACCAATAACGAAAGATAAATTGAAAAGCATTGCCCCCATAAAGAACGTCCAAAAACTCAAATTGTTTAAGAACGGAAAGGCCACATCGCGTGCGCCAATTTGAAGTGGCACTGCAATATTCATAAGCCCAATAACGAACGGCATCGCCATGAATAAAATCATGATTGTTCCGTGCGTTGTGAAAACTTCATTATAGTGCTGCGCATCTAAAAATTCCATACCTGGTAAGGCAAGTTGCGTACGCATCATAAGCGCATCGACACCGCCCCGGAAAAACATTAAAACAGCTGCTAGTAGATACATAATTCCGATTCGTTTATGATCTACCGATGAAATCCACTCTTTAAAGAGCCATTTCCATTTTTTTGTATACGTAAGTAACACGACAATCCCGATGCTGACGAGTGCAATTGAAACCTGTGCACCTAAAATCAGAGGGTCGCCAGTGATGATAAACTCATTCCATTCCATGTTCAAAAGCCCCCTTTTTTATTCGCCCGCGTCATCCGATTCTTTTTTATTAAATTCATTTGTTTGAATATCGTCTTCCATTTTCTTCATTTCGTCATCATAATGCTTATCTTTATGATAACCTGAACCATTTTTAATAATCATCGGTTCCATATTGTGCCGTTCAAATTGAGGATTTGTAATCGTTACAGGACGCGCCGGTAATAGTGGCGTATCTGAAACCGTTACTTTTACATTTGGATTATGCGGATTTGTTAGCTCAAAACCATAACGTTTATACGCATAAAAAACGTATTCTGGATCTGCCGCTGGATCAACAAAATCGTAATGTGTTCCAGAGAAAGTTTTTTCTTTTGAACCGCCTGGAATAAGAAGTTTATCATAAATATCTTGTGTTAACTTTGGTGATTTTTTAGCTTCTTTAGCCCAAGCTGCAAAGTCTTCCTCTGATTGAGCAATAACATTAAATCGTTGCTCATGGAATCCTTCACCATTAAAGTTAGAATTTCGCCCTTTAAATGTTCCTGCTTCATCCGCTTGCAGATAAAGATTCATCGTCATCCCTGTCATTGCGTACTTCTGACCACCAAGTTGCGGCACCCAGAAACTCGTCATCGTATCAACAGACGTCAGTTTAAATAAAACCGGACGATCAGTTGGAATATGTACATAGTTTACAGTTTCAATACTTTCATCTGGGTAACTAAATAGCCATTTCCAATTAACACTCGTTGCATAAATGACAACAGGGTCTTTATGAGAAGTAACTTTTGGTGCTTCTTCACCAGCATAAATTGTTTTTACAGTCGGAATAGCAAGCGCAATAACAATCACAACTGGGATTAACGTCCATAAAATTTCCAGTTTTTTGCTCCCGTGCATATCCGGTTCATAATTTTTTGGGTTTTTGCGTTCACGATATTTGAAAAGAATAATCGTAAACAACACAAAAATTGTCAAAACGATAACAAGCATAAAAATAATAGAATACAAAATCAAATCGCTTTGACCTTTTGCTACAGGCCCTTTTGGATCTAGTACTGTTAAATCACCACAACCGCCTAATATGCCAACAGTGGCAACTATCGTGGTTAGTAGGAATGATTTTAGTAGCTTCGACACCCGAATCCCCTCTTTTCTATTTGATGTGTGTGGTTTATGTGTATTTTTGCGCAAAAATACAACTTCTAAAAACTTGTTTTCAAATCCCTTTTTAAGTTTCACATTCGAAATTTATCACAAACTTTTAAAGCAATTAAAAAACAATAAATCCATACCCGCTTTACATTATAGCTGATTTTTCTAGATTGTTCAAAAACTTGGCATATGATTTTTTTCACAAACTACAAAAAAAAGACTTGTTAATAGGTTATTCCCTAAAACAAGTCTACTTACTCCATATTTTTAACTTGAACTTCACCGACTTGGAATGGCAGAGGCTTTATACCTATTTTTGTCCATTTTAAAGCCACTTTAGCTGCTAATTCTTGACTCGAAATTAACGCAATCCCGCAATCACCACCACCAGAACCAGAAGATTTTCCCACTCCCGAAAAACTTTCCGCAACATCAGCAAGCTCAGAAAGTAATTTTGTTTCAATACTCACACCCGCATTATTACCAAGTTGCTGCAAAATTTCGCGATTTTCCTTAAGGGCAAGAAACATTATTTTCTCATTTTGTTCTTTGGTACCTACTAAAAATTTTTGAACCACTTTTTCGGATTGAATTAGAAAATTAGCATATTTTTCGGGTTGCTCTTCTTTGAAAAGTTGGATTTCCGCAACTAAACGGCCAGTGCTAACGGGGTTGCCCGTCCAACCTACCAAAAATGGCATTTCAAAGTTAGGGAGTCTTTCAATTTTTAATTTCGGCCACGGATTAGCCAAAAACCAAGCAAGTGATTTGTACGGTAAATGCATTTTGACCCACTCCTGATCAAAAGTTGTATACGCAATTAATCCGCCGTATAAACACGATGCAATGTCACCACAAGAACCGTTTCCTTGAACAACAAGGTGAGATAAGGCAGCCATTTTAAACTTGGTTAACATTTCTGTTTCAGGCGCAAATTTTTCCATCAAGGCAGTTATTATCGCCGTTGTAACAGCAGCACTGGAACCTAAACCGAATTTAATGCCGTCATCACTGACAAGTTCCGTTTCAATTGTAATTTTAATCGGCGAAAGAGCAATTTTTCTGATTTTTAAATAGGCCGTAGCCGTATTAATCGCCAGTGCAGTAAATGCAAAATGATCGCCTTCTGCCCTAAGTTCTCCGCCGAGTGGCCACGAAACTGCATCGTTGTAGTGCGGAATAATCAGTTGATTTTTTGTGGCATCTTTAATGGTTAGCGTGATATATTTATCAACTGCCGTTAAAACTGCGGTGTGACCTGATTCTACAACTGCATATTCACCCGCAATATAAAGTTTACCTGGAATTTTCACTTGAATTTTAGTCAACTTGAATCACCTTTGCTCCTTCACCAGCATGACAAATATGAACATCCTTAACGAATTTTTGCACTCGCTCTGCCACCAAGTTTTCATTTTCTTGCAAACAAATTACTTTTACATTTGGTCCAGCATCCATTGTAAAGTAAGCTGGGATGCCATCAGCACGGAGTTTTCGAACTTCCTCCATAACGGAAATCGAAACAGGACTGAAATACGTAAAAGGTGGCTTGGCACCTAAAGTTGTTGCATGCATTTTCATAGCATTGTGCTCGAGCGTTTCGCCAACTTCTACAAAATTTTCGGATAAAAACGCGTTTTTAATGTTGCGTAAATCTTCTTCCGCCGTCTGAACCCACTCTTTAAAAAATGGTGAGGTTAAAACGGTGGATTTCATTCCGTCGCGACTTGAAATAGCTTTTTCCTCATCAGATACAACGGCCACCACAACAGCGATTTTTTTAGTTAAGCCGCTACGGAACGGGACTGCGAATGAATCGCGGCCATCAGAACGCGTACCTTTTTGCCAAATTGCAAGACCACCGAACAGTGAGCGACTCGCTGAACCTGAACCACGCCTAGCAAGCCGAGATAAATTTGCCATGTCATCTTGACGACCAAGTGCTTTTGAACTTGCTACAGCAAGTGCGGCAAATGCAGATGCGGATGAGGCGAGTCCTGCGGCGGTTGGAACATGATTAACCGAATCAATTTTCGCAAAGTAAGGCACATCAAATTCAGCACGAAGTACATTTAAAAATTGCTCCACTTTTGCGTCTTGTTTGACTTGACCGTTTAAGCTAAATGAATCGTTTTTTGCGTCTTCCATCCATTCCACTGTCGTCTCGGTATAAAATTTATCCAAAGTAATCGATAAGCTACTATTTGCGGGTAAAATCAGTTTTTCATCGCGTTTACCCCAATATTTAATGAGCGCTATATTCGTGTGAGCTATCGCTGTTGCTTTCATGACTACCTTCTCCAATCGTAAAAATCCAAACTTGTGCTGCCCCTGCATTTTTCAGGGCTTGTTCCACTTTTTTTGCCTGCTTAGCATCTGTAACTAAAGAAATCATGCAGCCACCGCGACCACCGCCCGTTAGTTTCGCGCCTAAAGCTCCGTTTTTTAGGGCGACACGGATTAATTTTTCCAGACTCGAATCACTCACTGTCAGCTGCTCTAGTAAGTTTTGCGCCTTGTTCATCTCCGCTCCAATGATTTTCAAATCAGGATTATTTTCAAGTTGTTCTCTTATTTCCCGGGAAATATTACCAAGTTTAGAAATAAATGAACGATATTTTTTTGGATTTTCTTGTAATAATTGGCCTACATCACTTACAGCAGAGCGCGTTTCACTTGGAATACCAGTATCTGCGACTACTAAATGAATTTTCTTTTTAAAATGAAGTGGCTCCAGTGTCTTATTTTTTTCAAACCAAATTGGCTTACCTGTTACGACTGTGACCGCGTCCACACCACTCGGATTACCATGGGCAATTTTTTCTGATTGATTGACAAGCTGAAGCAATTCGCTATCAGAGATTTTTTTTCCGAAATAGGCATATAATGCGCGCGCGATACTAGTCGATACTGCAGCACTAGAGCCGAGTCCGCGACCAATTGGCACTTCACTTAAAACACGAATTAAAACAGGGGTAGCCTCTAATTTTTTTAAAATCGTAACTACCATTTGTTTAATTCCCTCTAAAAAATCAGGCATATTTTTTAAATCACCTGTGTAAAAAGCAGATGAAAATTTAGTCTCTTCTTCAGTTTTTATTACTTCGGTTTGAATGACAGCTTGCGTGAAGGGAATTGAAATTGCTGGTTCCCCGTAAACAACAGCATGTTCACCACATAAAATTAATTTTGCTGTAGCACTTTCAGTCGCCAATCGGCTCCATTCCTTCCTACATTAAAATAACGTTGTAACAATCCATGGTGCTGCATAAAGTGTCATAAAGAGCACACCAAAATTAATACCAAGTCGGCTTAACGCTCCTGATACAATTGCTACAAGTAAAACTCCCGCCATATTAATAAAACCGCCGTCCATATAACTTAACATCATCACAAGCGCAATAAATAGTCCTAAAATAGCTTCGTGTGGAATGTATTTAAATACAAAACGACAAATTTGTTGGGAATACTTCATGATAACATAATATGTTAGTCCAAGTCCTACTACAGAACCGATAATCGTCGCAATTGTAAATTCTGACATTGACAAAATATGATACATATTATGATCTAATGTAAAGACAGGTGGTGCATTAAACAATGGGTTTGCTGGTCCAATCGCAACTGGAGATAATGGTACTCCGAGCGCAATTAATGGAATCAAAAGACCAGCCAAATAGGTGGAATGCGCCAAACCTTCCATGCTTGCTAACGCAATTTTAGCTTTTTTAATTGGGTCTTTTACGCGACTTACAACACCTTCTCCGAATAAAACGGTCATCCCGACAGGACTCATGAAAAACGTAAAGCACCCAGCAAGCGACGTCCCAATTGTTGCCCATGATTCTTGTTTTGTTAGAACTTTAAACGGGTTGGGAAAACCTTTTTGCTTTTCCACATTTGCAATCGTAATTTCCCGTTTTGAATGCTTGGGAAGGGAATCGCGATATTCTTTATTAAGTAACGAAATGATACTGAAAATCATTGGACCAATGGTAATTCCGAGGAAGAAAGAAATTGTAACGGTTTTTTCTTCTGGAATGGCACCAATTCCCCAGTACAAATAGCGTAGTCCTTCAATTAATAAACCGAAGGGTAAGATAGCCAAAATCGAGAGTATTTTATTTTTACTCATAAGTGCTAAGAAAATTGCTCCGACAAAAAAGACGGGTGCGGCGTATTTGGTAATAACTTCGGAAAGTGGGGCGAGTAGTGTGGCTAAACCTAAGCTAACAGGAACCGCAATAATTGTTCCAATAGCGGCGCCAGAAGCCATTTTACGAATCCCTACGACAGATTGTCCTGCTTTTTTAAGCGTCAAACCGTACGAAACCATGGGAGAAGCCATTACGCCGCCTGGAGTCCCTGCAACAGCTACAGGAACCGCATCGGTCAAATTGAGTGTGACAACTGCTGAAACAAAAAAAGCAAGCACAACCATCGGCGAAACGCCTAAAAGAACGAGTGCAAGTGTAACTGGTGCTAAAACAGCAGTTTCGTCAGTTCCAGGTGCGATACCAATAATCGTATAAATACCAGCTGCTAAAATAGACGCTAAAATCATTTCGACGACTAGTTGAATGGTCATTTTTCATCATCCTCCGTTTCATCGACTTCTTTCAGCGTACGCTTCGGTTTAATAATCAAACTCGAAATAACAAAACCTACAATCGCTCCTCCTAGGCCGAAAAATAGGGGTAGTGGTGCTTCATTAGGCGCAATAAAATAACCGCCCATTGTCAAAACAACACAAATGAATGTCGCTAATACTAAATCTTTTATATGAACAAGATCCGCCCAAATTTCAATATTTTGAGCTTCATCTTTCTTTTTCGGCATATTTTTTTCCTGCTTTCCAAATAAATTTTCTACTTGAATATCATAAGCATTTATTAATTTTTTTTCAATATCTGTACAAAAAAAGTTCCAAGTAAGTTGAACTTACTTGGAACTTAGCTTAAAAAAAACTATAAACTTACGCTAGACAATTAAGAACATATCAGCTTTTTTATAAGTCATCGCTTGGACCTTCTTCAAAACTTTCATCTGGGACTTCTGTTTTTAAAACTTGCGAGTCGTCCTCATCTAATTCTTCCTCAGTTTCATCTTCTTTTGGAACTTTTGCAACTGTGGCAACTTTTTCGTCCTCATCTAAACGAATTAATTTAACCCCCATAGCACTCCGTCCTGTTTGAGAAACGGTATCAACTTCGAAACGAATCAATACGCCGCTTACGGTCATAAGCATAATATCTTCTTCACCTGTTACAGTTTTCATCGCTACTAATCGACCATTTTTCTCAGTGATAGAAACCGTTTTAACACCCATACCACCGCGATTACGTAGTGGGTATTGTTCCGCTGCTGTTTGCTTCCCGTAACCATTTTCTGTGACAACAAGAACTTTTTCATCATCTTCTAAAATTTCCATACCAATAACTTCATCACCAGAACGAAGACGAATGCCACGAACTCCGGCAGCAGTACGGCCCATTACACGAATGTTATTTTCTGGGAAATAAATTGATTGACCATCTTTTGTTGCGATAATCATATTTTTTTGACCATTTGTCATTTGAACAGAAATAAGTTCATCATTTTCACGAAGCTCAACTGCACGAAGACCACTTTGACGAATTTTAGCAAATTGCGAAAGTGTTGTTCGTTTTACTACACCGTGTTTTGTTGTAAAGAACAAATAGCTATCATCTGTAAACTCACTTAAATTAATAACTGCATTTACTTGCTCTTGGCTTTCAATTCCAAGTAAGTTGATAATTGGAATACCTTTTGCTGTACGACCATATTCTGGAATTTCATAACCTTTCGCCCGGTAAACTTTCCCTGTGTTTGTAAAGAAAAGTAACGTATCATGCGTGCTCGTTGCCACAAGATGTTCTACAAAATCATCTTCGTGTGTAGACATTCCTTGGACACCACGACCACCACGACGTTGACTGCGATACGTAGAAAGCGGTAGACGCTTAATATAACCGCGTTTTGTTAGTGTCACAGCAACTTCTTCCTCTGGGATTAAATCCTCATCTTCAATGCTAACTAAGTCACCCGTTAGAATTTCCGTACGACGTTTATCCGCATATTTCAATTTAATTTCTTCTAATTCCTCACGAATAATTTCTAAAATACGTTCTTCATCCGCTAAAATCGCTTTTAAATCTGTAATTAGAGCAATTAAATTTTGATATTCTTCTTCAATTTTTTCGCGTTCTAAACCAGTCAAACGTTGTAAACGCATATCTAAAATGGCTTGTGCTTGTTTATCTGAAAGGCTAAATTGCGTCATCAAACCTTCTTTTGCCGCTTCAGTCGTTTTAGAACTACGAATGAGCTGAATAACTGCATCAATATTATCAAGCGCAATTCGCAAACCTTCTAAAATGTGGGCACGTGCTTCTGCTTTACGGAGTTCAAATTCCGTGCGACGGCGAATAACAACTTTTTGATGTTCTAAATAGTAATATAAAATTTCTTTTAAGTTTAAAACTTTAGGATGATTATCAACAAGGGCTAACATATTGATACCAAATGTTGTTTGTAAAGCCGTCATCTTATATAGATTATTAACAATAACACTTGCGCTAATATCGCGACGAACTTCAATCACAATGCGCATACCAGAACGGTCAGACTCATCATTTAAATCTGTAATCCCGTCAATTTTCTTTTCGCGTGCTAATTCTGCAATCCGTTCAATTAAGCGAGCTTTATTTACTTGATACGGAAGTTCAGTAATAACAATGGTTTCTTTTCCATTCGTTTTTGTTTCAATATCAACGCGGGCACGAACAGTGATAGAACCACGACCAGTTTCATAAGCACGACGAATGCCACTGCGCCCCATAATCATACCAGCAGTAGGGAAGTCAGGCCCTGGAATATGTTCCATTAAATCACGAATTGTTATTTCTGGATCATGACTAAGCGCTAATACACCATCAATAACTTCGCCAAGATGATGGGTTGGAATATTTGTAGCCATCCCAACTGCAATACCAGAAGAACCATTCACAAGTAAGTTAGGGAAACGAGCCGGCAAAATAACCGGTTCCTTTTCCGAACCATCATAATTATCAACATAGTCAATTGTGTCTTTATTAATATCTCTTAATAATTCCATTGAAATTTTAGACATTCTAGCTTCTGTATAACGCATTGCTGCTGCCATATCACCATCGACAGATCCAAAGTTTCCATGCCCATCTACAAGCATGTTACGATAACTAAAATCTTGTGCCATACGAACCATTGTAAAATACACAGCTGTATCACCGTGTGGATGGTACTTACCAATTACTTCACCGACGATACGCGCCGATTTTTTATATGCTTTGTCAGAAGTCATTCCTAAATCATTCATCGCATATAAAATACGACGATGAACGGGTTTCAATCCGTCACGAACATCAGGAAGTGCACGTGCCACAATAACACTCATCGCATAGTCGAGAAACGATGTTCGCATTTCTTTATTTAGATTCACTTCAGTTATTCTTTGATTCGGTGTTTCTGCCATTTTAAGCGAAACCTCCCTTTCCGTTTATCAAGCTCATTTTAAATTATTTCCCGGGAAATAATTTAAATATCTAGATTTTTAACGTATTGTGCATTCTCTTCAATAAATTTACGTCTTGGCTCAACACGATCACCCATCAACATTTCAAACGTTTCATCTGCATCGATCGCATCGTTAATACTTACTTGTAATAACGTCCGGTTTTCTGGATTCATCGTTGTTTCCCATAATTGTTCAGGATTCATTTCTCCAAGACCTTTATAACGTTGAATGCTATATTTTTCGCCATCTAAATCAGCCAAGTAGTCTTCTAGTTGTTTATCAGAATAAACATATTCCACTTGTTTACCGTGCTTTATTTGGAAAAGAGGGGGTTGAGCGATATAAATGTAACCAGCATCAACAAGCGGGCGCATATAACGATAGAACAGTGTAAGCAGAAGGGTACGAATGTGTGCACCATCCACATCGGCATCGGTCATAATAATAAGTTTGTGATATCTCGATTTGGATACATCAAAATCTCCACCAAAACCAGTTCCCATTGCTGTAAAAATTGTTCTAATTTCCTCGTTAGCTAAAATTTTATCTAAACGCGCTTTTTCAACGTTTAAGATTTTTCCACGAATTGGTAGAATAGCTTGGAATAATCGGTCGCGACCTTGTTTTGCTGAGCCACCAGCAGAATCACCCTCAACGATATAAAGTTCGCTAATTTCAGGGTTTCTAGAAGAACAATCCGCAAGTTTACCTGGTAAACTTGAAATTTCAAGCCCACTTTTCTTGCGTGCTACTTCACGTGCGCGTTTAGCAGCAAGGCGAGCCCGAGCGGCCATAACACCTTTTTCAACCATTTTCTTACTTACATCAGGGTTTTCCATCATAAATTTATTAAGTGCTTCCGAAAATAATTTATCAGTAATCGAACGTGCTTCTGAATTACCTAATTTGGTTTTCGTTTGTCCTTCAAATTGTGGATCTGGGTGTTTAACGGAAATAATTGCAGTAAGACCCTCGCGGACATCCTCACCAGACAGGTTTTCGTCGCTCTCTTTAAACAATTTATTTCGTCTTGCATAATCATTAATAACACGTGTTAATGCGGTTTTAAAGCCGGATTCGTGCGTTCCACCTTCGTAGGTATGAATATTGTTTGCAAATGAAATAATCGAGCTTGAGAAGCCTGTATTGTACTGCATGGAAACTTCAACCATAATGCCATCACGTTCACCTTCAATGTAAATAGGTTCTTCATGGATAACTTCTTTTGCACGATTTAAATGCTCTACATAGGATTTAATTCCGCCTTCATAATGATATTCATTTTTTATTTCATGTTCTGAACGTTTATCTTCAATTGAGATTTTCAAACCTCGATTTAAAAAGGCTAATTCACGTATACGTGTACGCAGTGTTTCATAATCAAACTCTACTGTTTCAGTGAAAATTTCAGGATCAGGCGTGAAATGAACAATTGTTCCACGATAATCTGTTTCCCCCTGATTTTCCATATCCATTGCAACATTACCGCGTTCAAAACGTTGATAGAATTTTTTACCGTCACGATGAACGAAAACTTCTAAGCTTGTGGATAGGGCATTTACAACAGATGCACCAACACCATGTAAACCACCAGAAACTTTATATCCACCACCGCCAAATTTACCTCCCGCATGAAGAACAGTGAAAATGACTTCTACAGTAGGACGGCCGACTTTTTCATTAATACCAGTTGGCATACCACGACCATTATCTTTTACCGTAATACTATTATCGCTTTCAATCGTGACTTCAATTTCTGTACAAAATCCAGCAAGAGCCTCATCAATTGAATTATCAACAATCTCCCAAACAAGATGATGTAAACCGCGTTGACTTGTTGAACCAATATACATACCTGGACGTTTTCGAACTGCCTCTAAGCCTTCTAATACTTGAATTTGATCATCGCTATAATCAGATGCATTTTCTTGTACATTTGAAATATTTTCTTCTGACATTTAAGTTCCACCGCACTTTCTTTATTTCTAAAATTATATCAACCTACTAATCAGGATTTTTTAATGTGCCCATTTTCAACCATATATGTTGTTGCTTTCGTGAGTGTTTCATGATTAATCCCACTAACACTAGTTGTTGTAACAAAAGTTTGAACCTTACCAGCAATCGCATTTAATAAGTGAGATTGTCTAAAATCATCAAGTTCACTCAAAACATCATCTAGTAAAAGCAAAGGATACTCGTTTGTTTCTTCATGAATTAAATCAATTTCAGCAAGTTTAATAGATAACGCTGTCGTTCTTTGCTGTCCCTGGGAACCAAAAACTTGAACATTTTGCCCATTAACATAAAATAGAGAATCATCCCGATGTGGTCCAATAAGCGTTACACCTCGGTCGATTTCTCTCTGCCGAATCGTTTTCATTTTTTCGAGTAAAGCTGAGATGGAATCTCCATTTTCAACAAGCGACACTGAAGGTTCATAACTGATTTTAAGCGTTTCAATTCCCCTAGAAATATCATGATGAATGGGTGCGGCATAACTTTCTAGTTTTTGAATAAACGCATCACGCCGTTCAGTCAGGCGAACTGCCACTTCTGCAAATTGCTCCGTTAAAATATCTAGCATGACAGCATCGTATTTTTTCTTCATTTGGGCGAGTTTTAAAAATTGGTTACGTTGCTGTAAAATTCGCTGATACACACTTAAATCGTGCAAATAAACAGGCTGCATCTGACCAATTTCCATATTTAAAAATCGACGTCTAACGCCTGGTGCACCTTTTACAAGCGATAAATCTTCGGGCGCAAACATGACCACGTTTAAATTGCCTACATATTGGCTCAATTTTTTTTGTTCCAAATGATTAACTTTTGCTTTCTTTCCTTTTTGAGAAATAGTAAGTTCAAGAGGCACGCTTTGACCATGCTTCATGATTCGACCTTCAATTTTTGCCGCATCAGAATCCCATTTAATAAAATCTTTATCATTCGTTGTTCGATGCGATTTTGCTAGGGCTAAAATTAAAATGGCTTCAAGTAAATTTGTTTTTCCTTGTGCATTTTCGCCAAGAAAAACATTGACAGATGAATCAAAATCAAGCATTAGCTCATCATAATTTCGAAAATTTCGTAAGACTATATTTTCTAAATGCATCTTTTCACACCATTACAGCGCCTGTTCAATTTTTACTTTTCCAGTTCCCGGAATAAGTACAACATCGCCATTTCTAAGCTTTCTGCCACGTCTATTATCCTGCTCACCATTGATATAAATCGGATGTTCACTTAAAAAAGCTTTTGCCATACCACCTGTACTTACAACATCAAGCATTTGTAGTAGCTGCCCGAGTGTCACAAATTCACGATCGATTGTTATTATATTAGCCAAATTTTCACACCCAATCTTTTTTATCTCTACCTTTCTATTTTACTAAACTTTAGCCATAATTACAAAGTTTATTTTCATATAACACAATTATAGCTTTTTTTATTATTTCTAGTGGGGGGATATTATTTTCTTAAAAACTAAAAAAAACGCCTTCTGTGACGTTTTTTTTAGTTTTTCTATTTTTTTCGAATCACAGCCTTTTTTTGCCAAGCACCTGACTTATAACGCCAAAGTCCAAGTGTTGTTGCAGTGACCCACGCAACTGGAGTCGCCCACCATAAACCTTCATATCCCATAACTTTAGAAAGGGCAAAGCCGATGATTAGTCTTGATACAAGTTCGAAAATGCCCATCATTAGTGGTACAAGTGCATCACCAGTACCACGAAGCGTTTCGCGTACAACAAATAATATCCCCACAACAACATAAAATAAGGACACGATTAGTAAATATCCCATACCAATCTCAATCACTTCTTTTTCTTTTCCGTCTACAAAAAGAAGTAAAAACTGTTTTGCGAAAAGCTGCACAATGAGTGTGATAGCTAAACTTGTTATAGTGACAACTTTAATACCCGACCAAAAACCTTTTTTCACGCGGTCTAATTTGCCGGCTCCAACGTTTTGTGCAGCAAATGTGGAGGAGGCTGCGCCGAACGCAATTCCTGGTTGGTAGGTGAGGGAGTCAATTCGGCTGGCAGCAGTGTAGGCGGCAACAACAGTCGCTCCAAAGCCGTTTATTAGACTTTGAATTGCCATATTTCCGATGGAGATGAAAGCCCCTTGAAGCCCTGAAGGTAAACCTATACGAATCATTTCCCGCAAAAGTGGTTTATGTATTTTAAAACGATCTCGCTGAATGCGCATATATGGCACATGTTTATAAGCGTAATATACGCAAAGTACTGCTGCGATAACTTGTGATAAAACAGTAGCCCACGCTGCACCTTGCACTCCGTAATCCATCCAGACAACAAAAACAAAGTCGAGAAAGATATTCATGAGTGAGGAAAAAATAAGAAAGAGTAGGGGAGTAATGGAATTTCCAAGCGCCCGTAAAATTGACGAAACCCCGTTATACAAACTCATTGGCAAAATGCCGATGAAGAGTGTTGTTAGAAAAATATTAGCATCATTTAGTATATTTTCTGGGGTACGCAGTAGAAGTAGTAACGGTTTTGCAAGGAGCACTCCAATTATAGTGAAAAAAATTCCTGCCCAAATGACAGCAATAGAAGCCGTTGCAATCACATCTTTTAATTTATTGTAATCTTGAAATCCAAAATATTGTGCAACAACTACAGCAATCCCACTCATTAAACCAATAATAAGGGAAATCATAAAAAAATTGATAGCGCCAGTTGCACCAACTGCTGCGAGGGCGTCAACGCTAACAAATTTCCCTACAATTACAGCATCAATCATAATATAAAGTTGCTGAACTAAATTACCAAGTAGCATTGGCATAGCAAAATAAAAAATTAATTTTGTTGGATTTCCTTTTGTCATATCTTTCATCAAAACGTAAGCACCTCATTAAAAAGAAAACCCACCGAGTTAGGCGGGCTCTCAATTAATACGTACGAACAGGTGTAATTAATTGCAAAATTTCATTTGGATTTTCTGCATCGCGAGGACGAAGAACAAATGGTCGCATTGTTCCAGCGAAGGAAATTTGAATATCGTCACCTTCAAAAGCACGAAGCGCATCCATCATATATTTTCCATTAAACGAAATTTTCAAGTCTTCACCTGTGAAGCTTTGGCTAAATAATTTTTCAGAAACATTTCCGACTTCCGGAGAATTAGAAGATATTTCTACTTGTCCATTTTCAAGTGTCGTTAGTTTAATAACATTATTTCGATTTTCGCGTGCAAGTAAAGATGCTCGGTCAATTGCTTGCAAGAATGCTTTTGCATTAATAACTAACTCTGATTTTGTATCAGTTGGAATTAAGCGTGATGTATCTGGATAACTACCTTCTAAAAGGCGTGAATAGAAAAGTAAATCTTTTAATTTAAATAGAATTTGATTGTTTGCAAGAACCATTTCAATAGATTCTGTTGCATCGTCTAAAATTTTATTTAATTCAGCTAAACTTTTTCCTGGAATAACAATGTTGTATTCTTCGTTTATTTCAGCTTCAAGTGGAATTTCGCGTAACGCAAGTCGGTGGCTATCCGTTGCAACAGCCGTTAACATATTGTTTTTAATAATCCAATTGACACCCGTAAGTACAGGTCGAACTTCAATTGCAGAAACTGCAAAAACCGTTTGACGAATAATATTTTTAAGTACATTAATTGGAATCCTAATTTTTTTACCATCTGAAACTTCTGGTAACTTAGGATACTCATAAACATCTAGTCCATTTAAGGTGAAAAATGCTTGTCCAGAACGAATTGTCGTTTGATTATTTGTTGTCACTTCTATTTCAACATTTTCATCAGGTAAACGACGAACAATATCTCCAAAATATTTAGATTGTAAAACAATTCCTCCGAATGATTCAACTTCAACAACGACTTCATCATTTTCAATTAATGGGATAAATGCCTCGATTGAAATATCAGAATCGCTACCTGTTAAAGTAACACCTTCATCATTCACCATCATTTTTATCCCTGTCAAAATTGGAATTGTTGTTCGGGATGAGATAGCACGTGTGACTTCATTTACAGCAAGAACTAGGCGGTCACGTTGAATAACAAATTTCATAAAAATCCCCCATTATCATTTTTTGTAAAACCTTTTAATTAATTAATAAAAAATCGTAGTAATAGTAATAGGCACTGTGGATTTGTGGATAAGTGAGAAAATGACTTCGTGTGAAAAGTTTTCCACATGTTAATAAGTTGTGTATAAGTCGGTATTAGTTTTCCACATGTCCACAATCCAATTAAACATTTTTACGCAAGTTTTTTTCAATTTCAGCGATATCATTTTTTAAAGTAGTATCACTTTTTAAGAGCTGTGTAATTTTTTCGTGAGCATGAATGACAGTCGTATGATCACGTCCACCAAATTCATCACCAATCTTTGGAAGAGAGGCATCTGTAAGTTCACGAGATAAATACATGGCAATTTGTCTAGGAAAAGCAATACTTTTCGTCCGTTTTTTTGCTTTAAAATCTTCTAGTTTCACATGAAAATACTCACCAACAACCTCTTGAATACTACTAATCGTTATAACGGTCGATTTTGAGTTCGGAATAATGTCTTTTAAAGCTTCCGCAGCAAGACCAGCTGTAATATCTTTATTGACTAAAGAGGAGTAGGCGACAACACGAATGAGTGCCCCTTCAAGCTCTCGAATATTGGAATCAATTTGATTGGCAATATAAAGCATAACCTCATTTGGTATATCAAGACCGTCTGCTTTGGCTTTTTTCCTTAAAATGGCAATCCGTGTTTCAAGGTCTGGCGGAGTTATATCAGTTATAAGCCCCCATTCAAAGCGAGAACGAAGCCTATCTTCTAACGTTGGAATTTCCTTTGGAGGTCGGTCACTCGAAATAATAATTTGTTTTTGCTCATCATAAAGTGTGTTGAAAGTATGGAAAAACTCTTCTTGTGTTCCTTCTTTACCAGCTAAAAATTGAATATCATCAATCAATAAAACATCAACATTACGATATTTTGTTCGAAATTCTTCGGTTTTATTGTCTCGAATAGAGCTAATAAACTCATTTGTAAATTTTTCACTCGATAAATACATAACTTTGGCATTTTCTTTATGTTGTTGCACATAATGACCTACTGCGTGCATTAAATGCGTTTTCCCAAGCCCCACGCCTCCATAAATAAATAACGGATTATAGGCTTTTGCTGGTGCTTCAGCCACAGCAAGTGAAGCGGCATGAGCAAATCGATTTCCAGAGCCGATAACAAACGTGTCAAAAACATATCTAGGATTTAGCATATGTTTGGCATTATCTGGATCATTTTCGTCTAACATAATTTGATTAGGTTGAATGGGCTTATAATCAAAGTTTTCATCCTGTTCACCATCGATAAAACGAACTTCGAATAATGTTCCAGTTACTTCTTGCAAAATATTTGCGATAAATTGTGTATAACTTTTTTCTAGCCAATCCCGTACAAAATTATTAGGAGCTGAAATGATGAAGGTATTATCTTCTAATGAATGTGCAGTTGTCGATTTCATCCATGTATCATAACTTGGCTTACTCATATTTTTTTGGACGATTTGTAGCACATCAGACCAAATATCTTCAATAGGTTGCAAAAAACTCCCCCCTCTTCATTTTTAGTTATTTATCCACAAGTTAAAAAAACAGTGGATAAAGATATCCCGGGACTGTTTAAAAAATATCCACAACGTAAAACAATACTGTGGATAAGTTTAGTTTTCCCCAATTATTTTATATTTCAACACCTGATATATTATCAAAAAAATGCTTGAATAGCAAGGACTTTCAAATTTTGTCCCCAAACTTATACACCTGTGAAAAAAAGTTGTCCACAGTATGTGTTATTGTGTATAACTTGTGAATAGGCATCTGAATAAAATTTGAAATCAATTCAAATTATCCACAATCAAAATCATAATATGTGGATAATTTTAAAAGAAAGTGTAAGTTTATCCACTTACTAAACAAAAATTATGGAGCTATGGTAGAATGGTAGTACAGTGTAAAAATGACAAAAAGGTTGTGTTCAAGCATGCATTTTCAGAGATTAATCAATAGTAAAGATTTAGAATTTTACCGAGTTGCTGAACAAAATAATAGAGAAGAGGCATTTGGATACCTCGTCATTTATGATAAAAGGGGACCAGCTGTGTTAAAAGATTTTACTGTTTTTTATAAAAGTAGTATTGAACCAAAAATATTTGAAGAAAGTCTTAAAAAGAATCACATCTACGTTCTTTTTTTCCATTTTACAGATATAGAAGAAGTTGAGGAGATGCCAAAATTTGCGAAAGTTATTCATTTTATAGAAGATTTATTGAAATTTAATGAGTCTAGTTATTATATGGATAATTATTTGATTCAAAAAAATTTATATTTTGAATGTCCACTTGAATATGAAAAAATTGGTGAGTTTCTTCAATATTTAAAGGAAGTCTCCGAACGAAAAATTCCCTATTTTAAAACAGAAAGAAAAAAATATCTGAATTTATCACAGTAAAGGGGTTTTTTTGATGCTTAAAATATGGTATGATTATGTGCGGAGTTTATCTAGCTCTATTGACAAATAAAGTTAATTTACGTACAATATTTAAGACTGTCTAATAGATTTAATTCGATTGGACCCATTTATGGGAGGTGTAACAAAATGAAAAGAACATATCAACCAAGTAAACGTAAAAGAAAAAAAGTACATGGTTTCCGTACACGTATGAGTTCTAAAAATGGACGTAGAGTTTTAGCAGCACGTCGTCGTAAAGGAAGAAAAGTTTTATCTGCGTAGACCACTGAAAAGGCTCAGTGGTTTTTTTATTGGAAGGTTTGATGATCAAACAAATCACAAAAAGTATTTTTCCGGGTATTCCAAAAGGAGTCAGTATGAAAAAAGAATATCGCATCAAAAAAAATGATGATTTCCAGCTTGTTTTTAAGAAAGGAAAGTCATTTGCTAACCGGCAATTTGTCGTGTATAAATTAAAGAGAGAAGATTTACAACATTTTCGAATTGGTTTATCTGTTAGTAAAAAAATTGGAAATGCTGTCTGTCGAAACCGTATTAAACGTTACATACGACAAGCTTTTCATGAATTTGAAAACGAAATTGATTCGCAAAATGATTATATTATTATCGCCAGAAAACCGGCGGCCAACATGGATTTTCACGAAGTAAAGGGTAGCTTAGAACATGTTTTAAAAATTGCTAAGGTGATGAAACGTTCTAAAACAAACTATTCAAAATGAGTGGAAATTTTAAAAAAGGCGGAATGGGAGGTAATACTTTTTGAAAAAGAAAAGAAACCTAAAGAAAAAACTGTTTATCACAAGTTTAGTAGTCTTACTTATGGCAGTTCTTTCGGGGTGTGGGTATTCAACTGACCCAATTACAAAAGACTCTACTGGATTTTGGAGTCATTATATCGTTTTTCCACTATCTTGGGTGATTACTTGGTTTGCAGATTTATTTGGTGGCAATTATGCAATGGGAATTATCGTAGTTACAATTTTAATTCGTTTGCTCATTATGCCACTAATGATTAAACAAATTAAGAGTCAAAAAGAAATGATGAATGTTCAACCAAAATTAAAAGAACTTCAAGCAAAATATGCATCAAAAGACAATGAAACAAAACAAAAACTACAACAAGAAACTATGCGTTTATACCAAGAGCATAACATCAATCCAATGATGGGTTGTTTGCCACTCTTAATTCAAATGCCAATTTTAATTGGATTTTATCAAGCAATCAGTCGAACTGCTGAGATTAAAACAGATACGTTCTTATGGATGACACTTGGAAACCCTGATCCTTATTACATTTTGCCAATTATTGCGGCTCTAACAACGTTTGCATCATCTAAAATTTCAATGATGGGACAAACACAACAAAATAAATCAATGGCGATGATTGTATATATTATGCCAGTTATGATTTTATTCATGGGGATCACGTTACCATCAGCACTAGCTCTTTACTGGATTATCGGTAACGTATTCACCGTATTCCAAACACTTTTAATCAATAATCCTTTTAAAAACAAACGTGAGTTAGAAGCACGTGAAGCGGCAGAAGCAGAAGAAGCAAGACTTCAAAAGAAAGCTGCAAACATGAAAGCTTCTAAAAAAGGAGGTAAGAAAAGAAAGTGAGAGATATCACTGCGCAAGGACAAACTGTAGAAGAAGCTGTTCAAAATGCACTTAAAGAACTCAAACTTGAAAGAAACCAAGTTGAAGTCGAAATCATGGACGAAGGAAAAAAAGGTATTTTCGGATTAGGTTCACGTCTAGCTATGGTTAAAGTAATTGAAAAAGAAAACGGCACGCAAATTGCGACCGACTATATTTTGGATATTGCTGAAAAAATGGGTGCAAAAATCTCAATTGACGTTGAAGAAGAAGGAAAAGATATTAAAATCCAAATTTCTGGAGAAAACCTAGGCGTTTTAATTGGAAAACATGGTCAAACTTTAAACTCGCTTCAATACTTAACACAACTAATTGCTAATAAACAGACCGAACAATTTAAAAATATTATCGTGAATGTTGGCGATTATCGTGAAAGACGTTATGAAACACTTTCTGGACTTGCTAAAAAGATGGGTGATAAGGCAATTAGAACGCGGCGTGCGGTACATTTGGAACCAATGCCTTCGTTCGAGCGTAAAATCATCCATGCCATTTTAAGTGAAAATACAAAAATTGAAACGCATTCGGAAGGGCGCGACCCATACCGCTATATTGTAATTAAACCTGCAAAAGCTTAAAAGATGACTTTTCATGCTAAAAGACTGATGATTATTTGTCATCAGTCTTTTTTTATTTAGAATAAATATGGAAGTTTTTTATCTAAAGTTGTTTCATGGTGTGAGGGGATGGACTTTATTTGTACGGTAGTGCCGTCAGTAATTGCGGCCGTAAGTAAATTTGCATGAACACAACCAGTATCGAGATGCACTTTATTATGGATTTGAAACGCATTTGTGGAAGCAACATGCCCGAAAAAATGAAATGGGAGGTCTTTAGAAGCTTCTTTTTTCAAAAATAGCAGCTGATTTTGGATGGGCATGTCGCGATTTAAATGGAAATTTCGCATTTTACGCCGCGACTTATCGTCCATTTTCCCAAATACTTATTTTTACAAGGTGCGTGTGTGGCAATAAAATGCCCTTTTAATTCGTAAAATGGTTTGGCATTTTCTACAAGTGTATTAAATTTTGCAAGTAATTTTGTATCAGCCTTTAAAATGGGAATTGAATCAAAATAAGTGTCTACAATAGTTTGATTGGCTCCTTTAATTTCCCCGCGAATATATTTGTAGACAAAACTTTCATGATTTCCGAGAACGAAATAAAAAAAGTTTTGATTTTTAAATAGAAATTCGACCATTTGGCGTGTTTGTTTGCCTTTATCAACAAAATCTCCTAGAAAAACAAACGCCTGATCATCGGGCGGTAAAGCTATAGCTTTACCAAATGTATCAAACTGAAATCCAAAATCTTCAAGCATAATTTTTAATTCCGAAACACATTCATGCGTATCCCCAATGATATGATACGTTTTATTTTTGGGCAGCTGACAGGACTCATATGCTGCATAATTGCTTGAAATCATTATATTCTTGTCATAATTCACATGATGAATCTTTGCGTCACTGAAATGGTGAAATGATGATTTTGAATCTCCAAAATTAAAAATCTCGATGGAATATTGATTCTTCAGTGCATGTCGCTTCAAATAATCTAAAAATTCATCCGCCAAGTGCGGTGTGCTAATAAAAACATACTCTGTATTTGCTGGATATTGAATCGCTTCTAACAACTTTTGGTCAAAATTAGCCGCGTTTTGTTCCAAATGCACAAATTTAGGAGGCGTATCCTCACACAAAATCAACTGTGGCAAAATAGTTTTCTCTAAAAACTTTTCTTTCTCTAAGCGATTTAAACCTACTAAAAGAAAAAAAGTATGAATTGATGTTTTCATTTCCATAATAACCCGTCCTTAATGTTTCACGTGAAACAATCATTATTTTTTTAGCATAGCACTTAAAAGAGGGGGAGGTAATTATAAAAGCCCATTTTCCGTGTTAGAAAATGGACTTAAAAATGGTCCCGACTGGTCTCGAACCAGCGACCCCCACCATGTCAAGGTGATACTCTCCCAACTGAGCTACAGGACCGTATAAAATAATAATACGGATTTTAATAGAAGAAGTCAATAACATAAAAGCCAACACCTTTATTTTGTTTAAAACAAAGTGTTGGCTTTCTAAATTTAATTGCTTATTTTAATGTCACCAGAAGAAGTATTCGCATTTATTTCAGTCGAAGCATTTTTAGAGTTGTTTGGCATTTTAACATCTCCGGACTTAGAACTTACATTATAAATTGCCTTAGTTCCTGTCGGTAAAGTCACATTAACTTCGCCCGAATTGGACGTTACATGAACTGATTTTGGTTCCTGGTTGAACGTCATTTCAATATCGCCAGAACTTGATTTAGCTGAAGTGCTTGCGGCAAGTCCGTCAAGTTCAATTGTACCAGAAGAGGTGCTTGAATGAACTTTTCCATCTAATAGACTTCCTTCAATATCCCCAGAATCTGTTTCAAGTGTAATTTGTTTAGCGCTAAGGTCATCAGCGGAAATTTCACCTGAATTGCTTACAAGTTTAATTTCACCGCTCGTCATATTTTCTACATCAATATCGCCTGAAGTCGTTTCAACTGCCAAATCTCCATCAATTCGAACAGCTTCAATTTCACCAGAAGAGGCTACTACATTCGTGTTGCCAGTGAGGTCGGCCAAGTGGACGTCGCCAGATTCATTATATACGCTGATTTTATCAGCGTTTGTGCGGTTAACTTGAATTTCACCAGAGGAAGCACTCGTTTTAATTGTTTGTGCGTTTCCATCTGAAACAATTGTATCCGATGAATTTCCTTGAACAACAAGTTCATTAAGTGCTTTTTCTTTGTTTAAATAAATTGTAATTTCTTGTTTGCCGGAAAGATTTATCCGCATGAAATCAACAAACGGCTCTTTGTTTTTAATTTCAAGGTTAAGTGTTGTGCCGTCATTTTGTACCTTGGCTGTTTTAATTTGATTAATTTCACTTTTTGTA
The DNA here is from genome assembly GCF_963575625.1 of Listeria tempestatis. Taxonomy (NCBI): domain Bacteria; kingdom Bacillati; phylum Bacillota; class Bacilli; order Caryophanales; family Listeriaceae; genus Listeria; species Listeria tempestatis. The sequence continues at coordinate 70,325 of NZ_CAUYTK010000006.1, read as the reverse complement.
TAGTGACCTGAAACCTCAACATAGTTTTTGCCGTTTTGACTTTCCTTAAAGGTAATGGCGCTATCGTGTGTTGTATTAAGCGTAATATTCTCAATTTCGGTATCTGCTAATGTGAACGTTTTATTATAAGCTTCGCCTCTTTCGACCATGTTGCCGCTTTTAAATGTGAAGGCAAAACCAATTCCGCCGATGATGAGTAATGCTAAGCCGGCAAAGAAGACACGCCAAGTCCATTTTCTATTTTTCATTTTAACGTCCTCCTTTCAGCGTGTAAGTGTGCCACGAAATGACTAGAATCGTCAGTTTTTTAATTAAATTTGTAAACCAAAGAATGACGGGTAGTAACATCAATCCAAGCCCAGTCATTGCAACACTTGCAAAACCTTGGTACATTTCAAGTGTTTGACCAAACATGAGGGAGATGAGTAATAAGACGGGTGTCAAAACGAGTGTCCCAACTAAAACCCAAAGTGAAATAACCAAACTCCAAAGCGCAAAGCCGATTGGAATTAAAAGAAGTAGATCTAGGAAGATAAGTCCAATGAGTAAAATGACTCTTAAGCCTGGTGTTCGTTCTTTTGTGGTCGGTCTTCTTGGAACATAGTATGTTTCTGGCGGAGTCATAGGGTCTTGAAGTAATTCTTCGCGCTGTGTGAAGATGTCCTCAGCGATTGATTTAGGTGTGCCGAGGCTTAGTACGATTTCTTCTTCACTTTTGCCTTCTGCTTCGCCGCTTCTAAAGTGCTCGCGGTAGTCTTCGAGCAACTCTTTTCGATCTGCAGGATTAAGCGAGGCTAGGCGCTCTTCTAGTTCGGTTAAAAAAAGTTCTTTATTCACCACGTACTCCCTCCTTTTCCATTAATTTTGTAACGCTTTCTGTAAAATTGCTCCATTCAAAAATTAATTCATTCAAGTAAATTTCACCCTTTAATGTTAATTGATAATATTTTCGTGAGGGTCCCTCAGTAGACTCCTTTAAATAGGTGGTGCAATATTCATCTTTTACAAGTCGTCTTAATACTGGATAAATGGCGCCTTCTGCGACTTCAATATAGATAGAAACTTGCTGTGCGAGCTCGTAGCCATATCTGTCCTTAGAACGAATCAAATAGAGACAACAAAGTTCTAAAACGCCTTTCTTAAACTGCGGATTGACTTCCATTAAAAGTCCTCCATTCTGCACTATATTATTTTTTTAGTACTGATTATTATTCACTACTCAAGTATAGTATAACACTAACTACTGTTCAATGCAAGGTACTAAAAAAATAAAAAGAACAAAGCAAAAACTTTGTTCAGTGGATGTTAAATTTTTTTAATGGAGTCTCTTACAATCATATTGGTGGAAATGATGGTTTCTTTTGGAATGTTTTGTTCTCCTTTTAAAATTTGAAAGAGAAGTTTGGTTGCACTTTGTCCCAGACGATTGATAGGAATATCAATGGATGTTAGTGGGGGGGACAAAAAAGTTGACGCAACTTTATCATTGTAGCCGATGACGGATAAATCTTCTGGAATTTTGTAACCGTGGTCGGCGGCCATTTTATAAATACTCATGACTTTAATATCATCGGTTGCAAAAACGGCGGTTGGTTTATCGTCACCAGACATTAATTGCACGGCGGCTTTATAGCTATCTTCAATTTGGTAGCCACTATCAATAATCCAGCTTGTACGAATATCTAGTTGATGGTCGAACAGGCAATTTCTAAAGCCCGCTAGGCGATCAACGGAAACATGGTAGTCGAGAGGGGCATGAATACAGGCAATTTTTTTATGCCCGTTTTGAATAAGAAATTTAGTTAGCGCGTAGCTGTCGCCAAAATTGTCAGTATCAACGGAGTAAATATTTCGGTAAGCGCCTTCAACTTTTCCAGTAACAACAATTGGGATATTATACGCATCGATTTTATCAAAAAAAGTTTCATCTGCAGGAGAGCTGAGCATGATAATGCCTTTTATCATCTTTTCTTGGATTTTTGCAAGGCATTTTTGGAGCTCGTCGTCACTATTTTTAGCTGTTTGCAAAATTAAATCAAAATTTTCCCGTTCTGCTTCTACCGAAATCGAATGAATAATTTCTGAAAAATATGGATTTCCTGAAGTTGTTTTTGTAGAACGATTTGAAATGACCATGATTGCGTCAAAACCTGAGGAAGTCAGTGCACGTGCGAGTTTGCTCGGCTGATAATCTAATTCTTTTATGGCACGAAGCACTTTTTTACGCGATTCTTCGGAAATATTCGTTTGTTTATTGAGTACACGTGAAACCGTTGATTTCGATACACCGGCATGTTTGGCAATATCGTATATCGTGGCAGCCAATTCCATCTTCCTTTCTTTTTATGGTATCGGTTTTATGAAAAAAGCATCTAAATGTATCTTACTCAATTTTAATGGAATTGTCCAACATAGCAAAGCAAACTATTATATATCAATGCTTTTCGTAAAAAATTTCAAAAATGAATTGACAGAAAGCGCTTTCTATTTTATAATTCAATTTATGGGAGCGGTACCACAAAAAGGAGGTAATCATGAAAGAATTACAAGAAGTTTTAGCGCGAATTTATGATGCTGATGTTGTCCCAGAGCTTGCGGATAGAATTGAAGCACGCGTTTTAGAAACGAAAAAGAAAGCGCTTCATAGTAAGGCGGAGTGGGATGAAAAGGATGTTGTTTTAATTACATATGGGGATCAAATTTTCAAGGAGAGTGAGGCGAAGCTTTCGACATTTAAAACGTTTTTTGATAAATATTTGAAAAATTCGTTTGAACTGGTGCATATTTTGCCATTTTATCCTTATTCTTCAGATGATGGTTTTTCGGTTATTGATTATAAAAAGGTGAATCCTGAACTTGGAGAATGGCGGGAAATTCAGGCGCTTGCTGACGAAACGCGACTTATGTTCGACTTTGTTTGTAACCATATTTCTCGGGAAAGCAATTGGTTTAAGGAGTATTTGGCGGGAAATCCGGAGTATGAGGCGTTCTTTGTTGATTTACCAGCGGATACAGATTTAAGTCAGGTGACTCGGCCGAGAGCAACTCCACTTTTAACACCTTTTTTGAAAAAAGATGGGTCTAAAGTGAATATTTGGACCACATTTAGTGATGACCAAATTGATTTGAACTTTGAAAATCCTGAAGTGCTATATAAAATGGTGGACGTTTTGCTGTCTTACTTGGAGGAAGGTGCGTCTTATGTGCGTCTTGATGCGGTTGGTTTCATGTGGAAAGAGCCTGGTACGACTTCCATTCATTTACCGAAGACGCATGAAATCATTAAATTATTCCGTTTGATTGCGGATACGGCAAAACCTGGTACGGTGCTAATTACAGAAACAAACGTGCCTCATCGTGATAACATTAGTTATTTTGGAAATAATGATGAAGCCCAAATGGTTTATCAATTTCCGCTACCGCCACTGGTGCTCCATGCGGTTAAAAGCGGGAAGGCGTCGGTGCTTTCGGCGTGGGCAAGCGAGCTAAAAACGCCGTTTAAACAAACGACGTACTTTAATTTTCTTGCTTCACATGATGGGATTGGTTTAAATCCGATTCGCGGTATTGTTCCGGAAGAGGAGATTTTGGGGCTTGTGAAATTACTTGAAGATGAGGGTGCGCTTGTTTCATATAAAGAAAATCCAGATGGATCAAAAAGTCCATATGAGGTAAATGTGACGTATATGGATGCGCTAAATCATGCAAGTGATGCGGACGATTTGCGTTTGAAACGCTTTTTAGTGGCGCATAGTATTTTGCTTACAATTCCAGGCGTGCCAGCAATTTATGTGCAAAGCGTGCTTGGTAGTCGGAATGATTACGATGGTGTGAAGAAAACAAAACATAACCGTTCGATTAACCGTAAAAAATATGAGTACGATGAAATTACGTCTCACCTTGAGGATTCTGAAAGTTTGCGTCATAAAACTTATGATGCATTAACAAAACTCGTTGCGCTACGTAAAAATGAATCTTTATTCCACCCAGATGTTGCGATGGAAGTTTTAGACGGTGGAGAGGAATTATTTGCTTTAAAACGTGTGAACAAAACGGATGAAATGATAGTAGTTCATAATTTAGCAAATAAAACGGTACATTTTCATTTAGAAGAAGGTAGTTACACCGATATTATTTCGGGTCAATCATACCATGGGAGCGGTACCTTAGAATTAGAACCATATGCATTTTACTGGTTGAAACCAAATAAGGAGGAAAAATTATGAAAAGAAAAAGCTTAGTTTTACTTATTGTGGTATTAGTTTTCGGTGCATTACTTACAGCCTGCGGAGGTGGGTCTAAAGCGAGTGATGAAAAAGTTACAATTGAATTTATGCATTCTTCGGTAGAGAAGGACCGTTTAGATGTCATCAACAAGTTAATTGCTGATTTTGAAAAAGAACATAAGAACATTAAAGTGAAGCAAATTCCAGTTGAGGAAGATGCATATAACACAAAAGTTGTGACGCTCGCACGTTCTGGGAAACTTCCAGCTGTTATGGAAGTGAGTCAAGATTTTGCAAAAGTAATGGATAAAGATAAATTAATTGATCAAGATGCCGTTAAAAATGTGATGGAAACAGTTGGAGAAGACAATTACTACGAGGGTGCGCGCAATTTAGTTCGCTCCGAAGACGGTAAAAGTTATATTGCTGCACCAATTAGTGGCTGGGTACAAGGTATTTGGTACGATAAAAAGGCGCTAAGTGATGCTGGTTTTGAAGAACCAAAAAGCTGGGATGATGTTTTAAAAATTGCTGAACATTTTACAGATGCTAAAAACAAAAAGTACGGAATTGCAATGCCAACAGCAGAAAGCACAATGAGTGAGCAAGCCTTCTCTCAGTTTGCCCTTTCAAATAAAGCTAATGTTTTAAATACTGATGGCGATATTACTATTGATACGAAGCCAATGAATGAGGCACTCTCGTACTACAAAGAACTTTCGAAGTACACGATGCCAGGCTCGAACGATGTTACAGAAATTAAAGATGCTTTTATGAATAAAACGGCGCCAATGGCGATTTACTCAACTTATATTCTGCCCGCTGTGTTTGAAGATGGCGATGCAAAGAACATCGGTTTTGCAATTCCAGAACAAAAAGAAAAAGCTGTTTACGGGACCGTTTCTGGTTTGACGATCTCGGCGGGACTTGATGAGGCACAAAAAGAAGCAGCAAGTACGTTTGTTGAATTCTTATCAAAACCAAAAAATATGGCATCTTGGGTTCTAATGTCCCCGGGCGGTGCGCAACCGGTTAATAAGGCAGTTTTAGAAGAAGATGCGTATAAGAATAATGAAGTGGTTCAAGCATTTGGTGACCTTTCGAATGAAATTGCGGCTTCGTTTGACGAAATTCAAGTTTTCGGACTTGTTGACGGCAAAAACTTCACGAAGATGGGAGATATTACAAGCTCAGGAATCATCGCTCAAATGGTAAACAATGTAACCGTTGGCGGTGGCGATCCATCGAAAGATTTAAAAGAGGCGCAAGCTAAAGCAGAATCAGATGCATCAGGGAAGTAAAAAAGGAGGGCACTCTTTTGGTTGAAATTTTGACCAAGAGTGCCGTTCTGCTTCAAGAATAAGCGTAAACCGTTTATTCGGTAGGAGGGAATTATGAAGACAAAAATTTATAAACGATCCGACTTTAAGCTCGCGATGATTTTACTTGCGCCAAGTTTTGTTTTGCTTGCAGCGCTCGTGCTTTATCCGATGCTTTCAAACATTCATATTAGTTTTCTTGATATGCCGCTAAATCCGAATTTGAAGTCAACATTTATCGGTTTGACCAATTATTTGGATATTTTAAAGGACCCAGAGTTTTATAAATCACTAGGTCTAACAGTAGGCTATACGGTTTTAGTTGTGGCAGGAAGTACGGTACTCGGCCTTGCTGTTGCAATTTTCTTCAATCGTGAGTTTAAATTTAGAAAAACAGCTCGGTCACTCATCATTTTGTCATACGTGACGCCGTCGATTTCACTCATTTTTGCATGGAAATACATGTTCAACAATGGATATGGTATTGTCAATTATTTTACAGTTGATTTACTGCACATTTTTGATTCGGCACCGCTCTGGTTTGACAATCCCGTTTCGAGTTTCTTTCTAGTCGTGCTATTCGCGATTTGGCGCTATTTTCCGTACGCTTTTATTTCGTTTCTTGCTATTTTACAAACGATTGATAATTCACTTTATGAAGCGGCGGATATGGACGGAGCAAATTTCTGGCAAAAGTTTAAAATTGTTACCTTACCAGCAATAATGCCAGTTTTAGCAACAGTTGTAACACTCCGTGCCATTTGGATGTTCTATATGTTTACCGATGTATATCTTCTAACGAATAAAGTGAATATTTTAGGGGTGTACTTGTATAAAACGGCATTTGCCTTCAATGATTTAGGAAAAGCGGCGGCCATTTCCGTGATTCTCTTTGTTATTATCTTTGTGGTCATTATCTTTACGAGAAAGCGGGTGGATTTAAATGGCGGTAAGTAGCAAAAAAGCAAAACGTACGAAAAAAATTGCATTTTATATCACCATGATTGCCTTTTTAATAGTTTCTCTTTTCCCATTTTTCATTATGCTCATGACGTCGTTTAAAGGCACGAAAGAAGCCATTTCAACGAGTCCAACCATTTTCCCACGAGACTTCACGTGGCAACATTACATTGATATTTTTAACCCAGATATTTTCCCGTTTCTAACCTATTTCAAAAATAGTTTTGTCGTGTCGGTAGTTGCAGCGGCAGTTGCTGTGGCTCTTGGGATATTAGGCGCGTATGCATTATCCAAACTGCGGTTTAAAGGACGCATCACTATAAACGCAAGCTTTTATACCGTATATATGTTTTCAGGAATTTTGTTAATCGTTCCTTTGTTTAAAATTATTTCAAGTTTAGGCTTGTATGATACTGAAACGTCGCTAATCATTACAATGGTCGTGCAAACCTTGCCGACAGCAGTATTTATGCTAAAAAGCTATTTTGATACCATACCAGACGATATTGAAGAAGCTGCAATGATGGACGGTTTAAACCGATTCCAAATCATTTTGCGAATTATTATTCCGCTTGCAGTTTCTGGTATTATTTCGGTGTTTGTATACTGCTTCATGGTCGCTTGGAATGACTATTTATTCGCCTCGATTTTCCTATCGAGTTCTGAAAAATTCACACTCCCAATTGGGTTAAACACACTATTTAGTACACCTGATTATATTTGGGGTCGAATGATGGCAGCGTCACTTATTACAGCGCTTCCGGTTGTGATTATGTACGCACTATCTGAACGATTTATTAAAGGAAATCTAACAGACGGCGGCGTTAAAGGATAAGTTAAATGAGCAACAAACGGCTTGGAATTCTGTGATGTCCCGCCGTTTGTTAGTTCATCATGTACGTTTTTGAATTTGATTGGAAAGGAAGTTTATAATGAAAAAATTAGTTGCAACTAAACCGCGTGTAGCGGCGCTTGTTGAATATGAGGAAGAAAAGGTTCAAAAGGATGAAGTAAAAATTAAGGTAGAATTCGCTTCGCCAAAACACGGTACAGAAGTGGTTGATTTTAGAGGAATTAGCCCGTTTATCGATGAAGAATTTTCACCAGAATGGAATATGTTTGTGAAACGAGATGCGGGGGCAAAACGTGGTATTGAATTTGGTGACCTGCCACTTGGCAACATGATTTGTGGTGAAATTATTGAAATTGGGGAAACTGTGACCGAATATGCCGTGGGTGATAAAGTACTTACTTACGGACAAATTCGAGAAACCGTCATTGCAAAAGGCGTAAACAATTACAAGTTGCGTAAAATTCCAGCTGGTGGTAGCTACAAAAATGCGGTTTGCTATGATCCTGCCCAATTTGCAATGAGCGGCGTTCGCGACGCACATGTTCGCGCTGGTGATTTTGTTGTCGTTGTCGGTCTAGGCGCCATCGGACAAATTGCCATTCAACTTGCCAAAAAAGCGGGGGCAAGCATTGTTATCGGAGTGGACCCAATTGGGCATCGCCTTGAAATTGCTAAAAAACATGGTGCGGATTTCACTTTTGACCCTACAAAAGTTGATGTTGGCTTAGAAATTAAAAAAGTGACAAACAAATTGGGTGCCGACTCTATTATCGAAACAAGTGGGAACGTAGCGGCGCTACAAAGCGCATTACGCGGCATTGCATATGGTGGGATAATCTCTTATGTGGCTTTCGCCAAACCATTTCCAGAAGGCTTTAATTTAGGACGTGAGGCACATTTTAACAATGCGAAAATTGTCTTTTCTCGTGCGGCAAGTGAGCCAAATCCAGATTATCCGCGCTGGGATAGAAAACGAATTGAAGACACCTGCTTTGAGCTACTAATGAATGGTTATTTGGACTGTGAGGATATTATTGATCCCGTCATTCCGTTTAAAGAAAGCGCAGAAGGTTTCATGAAATATGTCGACCAGCATCCAGACGAAAGCATCAAAATGGGTATTAATTTTTAAGGAGAGATTAGGATGAAAATAGGAACACAAAACCAAGCATTTTTTCCAGAAAATATTCAAGAAAAATTTCAATATGTGAAAGATTTAGGCTTCGATGGCTTTGAGATTGATGGCAATCTACTTGTTCAAAACCTTGAAGAAATAAAAGCCGCTATCAAAACGACGGGACTGCCTGTTTCAACCGCTTGTGGCGGTTATGATGGCTGGATTGGCGATTTCATCGAAGAAAGACGCTTGCGTGGTTTAGAGGAGATTAAAACTATTTTGCACGCTTTAAAAGAGGTTGGCGGGAAGGGAATTGTTGTACCGGCAGCCTGGGGCATGTTCACATATCGCCTCCCACCAATGACGTCCCCTCGTTCGACTGAGGGCGATTTTGCGGCGGTTAGCGCCTCTTTAATTGAGCTTGATAAGGTAGCAGGGGAAACAGGTACAACCGTCTTCCTTGAGCCGCTTAATCGCTATCAGGATCATATGATTAATACACTTCAAGATGCGCAAAACTATATTGATAAAAATGAGCTAAAAAATGTGAAAATCATCGCCGATTTTTACCATATGAATATTGAAGAAGATGGTATTTCCGAGGCGTTAACAGTGCATCAAAAAGATGTTAAACACATTCATCTTGCCGATAATCATCGGTACCAACCGGGTAGCGGGGCGCTTGATTTCAAAAAACATTTTGATACGTTAAAAGAACTCGGCTACGACGGGTATATGACCTTTGAATGTCGCATTCGCAGTGAAAATCCAGAGCAGGCATATAAAGATGCGCTTGCTCACATTAAAAGTTGTTTGTAGTTAGGAGTTAATGAAATGAAAAAAAGAGTGGCGATAATTGGGGCTGGGCAAGTAGCAGAAACGGTTCATGCAGATTATTATAAGACACGACCAGAACTTGTTCTTGCGGCTGTTTGTGATCCGAATTTAAAGCGTGCAGAGGAATTTGCAGAGCAAAACGGTTTTTTAGCAGCATATTCGGATGCTAAATCGCTGTTTTTAAATGAAAAAGTGGATATTGTTAGCATATGTACGCCAAATCGTTTCCATTTTGAAAATGTGATGTTAGCACTTCAAAACGGTGCGCACGTCATGTGCGAAAAGCCGCCTGCAATGACGCCTGAAGAGGCGAAGGAAATGGCAGAGGAAGCCGCATCAAGAGGGCTCGTACTCGCATATGATTTTCATCACCGTTTCTCAGATGAAGCGCGGTTTTTAAAACAAGAGAGAAAGCTTTTTGGCGATATTTATATTACGCGTGCTAGGGCGCTTCGGCGTTCTGGCGTGCCGGGTTGGGGAACGTTTACGAATAAGGAAATTCAGGGCGGAGGTCCGCTTATTGATATTGGTATTCACATGCTTGATACGGCGATGTATGTGCTTGATTTCCCGGAAGTAAAGCGTGTTATGGCGAAAAGTTTCCAAAAAATTGGAACGAAAAAACGGATGGGCACGTTTGGTAGTTGGGACCCAGAAAAATTCACAGTAGAAGATGCTTTAATCGGGTGGATTGAGTTTAATAACGGGAGCGTGTTGGAGATTGAAACGTCATTTGCTCTGCATATGAAGGAAGATCGAATTTTTGATGTAGCATTTTTCGGGGATCAGGCGGGCGGAACGCTCTACCCAGCGGAAATTTACACCGATACGGACGGCAAACTAGAAATGCTCCGCGAACCTAATTTTATTTCAAAAGATAGCCATCCAGCTAGCATGTCGGCTTTTGTTGAAAAAGTTCTTACAGGGACGGGAGAAGTCGCTTCCGGCGAACAAGGATATGTCATCCAGCGTCTTGTTGCCGCACTTTATGAGTCTAGTGAGAAGGAAGAGTGTGTATATTTATGAGATGGATAGAACGCGAGTTTAAAATGGAAAATTTAAATAAATATGGCACTCTTTTTACAGTTGGAAATGGAAACCTAGGCGTGCGCGGTACGTTTGAAGAAGACTATTTTGAACAAGTACGTGGCATGTATGTAGCTGGCATCTATAATAAGCCCGCTGGGGGCGCTAGCGCCGAATTGGTCAACTTGCCAGATGTGATGCGGTTTAAAATTACGCTAGACGGTGAAGTCTTCTCCATGCAGCAAGGAAAGCTCGTTCAATTTGAACTATTCTTAGATTTTGCAACAGGAGAACTTGTTCGCCGCCTTGAATGGTGCAGTCCGAAAAACAAGTCCTACCAATTGGAATTTCGCCGTTTTGCATCCAAACAAAATAAGACGCTCGTTGCAAGTCGTATTGCGATTACAGCCCTTTCTAGCGATGCCTTAATTACAATTGAAACAGGAATTGATGGCCAGCAAACGAATTTTGGCACACAACAATTAATCGAGCGAGAACTTCGTGTTTCTGGGGAGACGCGCATGTATGCTTCGTATGAAACAACAGAAAGCCAAGCAAACATTACGATGATTTCAACGCTTTCTGAAAAAGCTGTTTTTTTTGCGAAAAATCGCCAATTAACGGGTAAAGTAACATACCAAGCTGTCAAAAACAAAATGATAACGCTTCAAAAAATGACACATATTTTTACAAACGTTAAAATGAGTGTAGATGCTGTTCCTACCGAAAATTATGATGCTTGCTTGGCGGAGTCAGCGCTAAAGTGGAAGGAATTCTGGCAAGGCGCGGGTATTCATATTCAAGCGGATGATGAGCTTGACGAGAAGCTTGTTTCATTTGCGCTGTACCATCTTGAAATTATGACGCCAGATGGTGAGGTGCCTCTTAGTGTCGGCGCGAAAGGGCTGACCGGAGAGGGCTACAAGGGACATGTTTTTTGGGATACAGAAATTTTCATTTTACCGTTTGTGCTACATAAAAATCCAAATGAAGCCAAAAGCCTACTGCTTTACCGCTATCACCGACTTGAAAAAGCGCGTGAAAAGGCGCGTAAGAACGGCTACAAAGGAGCTTTATTCCCGTGGGAAAGTGCTTTTAGTGGAGATGAGGAGACGCCTCTTTTTGCGGCGATTAATATTCAAACGGGGAAACGGCAGAAGGTTGCCTCAGCACTTGCGGAGCACCATATTGTAGCGGATATTGCGTTTGCGGTGGTGGCATATTATGAGGCGACAAAAGACGATACATTCATGCGAGATTACGGCGCTGAGCTGCTTCTTGAAACAGCAGAATTTTGGTTAAGTCGCGCGAAAAAAGAAGAAGGAAAACTTGTGATCCCTGACGTCATTGGTCCAGATGAATACACAGAACATGTTGATAATAATGCTTACACAAACTACATGGCGCACTTTAACGTCAAGCAAGCTGTCAAATGGAACAACGCATTTAAAACACAGGCGGAAAACTTCTTAAAAGAGCTTTATTTACCAAAACCGAACGCGGAAGGTATCATCCCTCAAGACGATACATTTTTACAAAAACCCGCTATTTCTTTGGAAAAATATAAGAAGGAACAAGGTAGCCAAAGCATTTTGCTAGACTACGCACGTTCAGAAGTCAACGAAATGCAAATTCTAAAACAAGCCGATGTCGTCATGCTACTCTATTTATTCCCAACACTGTTTTCAAAAAGTGTTATGGCAAAAAATTTAGCGTTTTATGAGGCGCGAACGATCCATGATTCATCGCTTAGTAAAGCCATTCATGCCATCGTAGCTAATTGGTGCTCTGACCGTGATCTTAGTTATCGCTTTTTCAAAGAAGCCTGTCTAATTGATTTTGGCGATAATCCGCACTCATCAGATGATGGGATTCACGCAGCTTCACTAGGTGCCATTTGGCTCATGGTGCTTCACGGGTTTTCGGGGATTCAAATTCGAGACGGTATTCTAACGGTTAATCCGAATTTACCAGATAGTTGGCATGAACTGCGTTTTCCGTTTTGTTATTTAGGGGAGCAATTGGCTTTTACGCTAACGAAAAGCGAGCTTCGTATTGAAAAACAAACGGATGAGCCGATGCAGCTTTCCGTTTTAGACAAAACCTATGTATTAAAACAAGCTATAACGATAAAATTTTAGGAGGTAGCGCCATGAAAGTAGTGATTGCGCCCGATTCATTTAAAGAAAGTTTGTCCGCGAAAGAAGTTGCTACAAGCATTCATAAAGGTTTTGCGCAAATTTTTCCGCACGCAGAATATGTTTTGCTCCCGGTAGCTGACGGGGGCGAGGGGACGCTTGCGGTGCTTTCTGACGCGTATCAGGCGGAGGTGCACACACTCGAAGTGACAGGTCCTTTGGGAGGAAAACGGAGCGTGTCGTACGCTATGAAAGAGCAAACTGCATTCATTGAAATGGCCGAAGTTTGCGGGCTCGATTTAATCCCGCTTGAAAAGCGAAACCCCCTAAAAATCAGCACAGTTGGCGTCGGGGAACTCATTTGTCATGTGGCAAATTTAGGCGCCACAGAAATTTTAATCGGCGTTGGCGGCAGCGCCTCAAATGATGGTGGAATTGGAATGGCGGCAGGTGTGGGCTATCGCTTTCTAGACACCGCAGGAAACGAGGTGGAGCCAATTGGCGAAAATTTACCGCTCATCACACAATTGGATGCCTCAGACGTTCTGGAGGCACTTAGAAACGTTAAAATTCGCGTCATAAGTGATGTCGCTAGCCCGCTTTGTGGGGAGAACGGTGCGACAGCCATTTTTGGGCCACAAAAAGGTTTACCGCAAGCTGAAATTGCTCGTGTTGATGCCGCAATGGCCGATTTTTACTCCCGTCATTTTGGACGCGTTCCAACTGAACCAGGTACTGGTGCGGGTGGCGGAATGGGTGCTGGTCTTAAAACATTTCTTTCTGCGGAACTAAACGGCGGAATTGAATTTGTCTTAGCCCGTTTGAGGATGGAAGAAGTCTGCCAAGACGCTGATATTATCATTGTTGGCGAGGGGCGCATGGACGGTCAAACCGCGCAAGGAAAAGCGCCGCTAGGTGTAGCAAAATGCGCCCCCAAAAACGTGCCCGTCATCGCGATTTGCGGCAGTGTGACGGAAGACGTGGCGGAGCTTTATTCAAAAGGAATCACAGCTATTTTCCCTTCCATTGGTCACGTAGCTCCGCTTTCCGAGATATTGCGTGACGCGGCGAAAAATATTGAACGAACAGCGCGGAATGTGGCAGCGCTAGTGAGAGGCGGCTTCTAAAAGTTGACTTTTTGAGGTCATTTCAAAATAAGTATATTTAAAAGCATAAATCTAGTAATAAAACCATTTTGAGAGTGGTGGTTGCTAGTTTTATGCTTATTTTTGTTTATCAAGATGCAGAAGTTGGGTATAAGGTAGAACTCTAAAGAATTTGCTTTCTGATTAATGTTTAAAGAATTGCCACAAACAAGATTTGAAATGCGTAAAATACACAAACGTTTCAAAGCTATCAATGATAATATGATAGGGCATGATTGAAACGAAAGTTTAAGTATTTTTATTGCATTTAAAACTTTATAACGATTTTCTTTTCAGCGGTATAAATAAAGCCAAATATTTCCTGTAATTTTTTGCGTTGTCCGTGGTTTTATTTTAATCCTGGAAAAGTTATTTAGTTAATCATGTGGTGACAATAAAAAACGTTTGTTAAAGAGTTGTTTTAAGGTGGTGATAACGGAGGGTGGCTAATGTTTTAAAAATAGTCACAATAAAAAACTTTTAATGTATAAATTACGCATAGGTTTTGAAGTTAGTAATGCTAAAATCAAATGGCATACGATATTATGCAACCACATTTCGTAAGAGAAAGGATGTTTATCAAATTAATAGATTACAAAGGAAGGGAAGAAAGATGCCCAATTTCAAAAAAGGATTTGCTGGCATTGCAATTTTGCTGTTGATCATTCAAACGCTTGTATCTCCTATTGTTAGTTTAGCTGCAACAAACACTAACTCAGGTACAGAAGATCAAGTGCTTAATTTATCAGCGGAAAATCAAAACGTTAAAACGGGCTCTAGTTTTGATGTTCATATTTCCCAAACAAGTGGTGATACAGCAACAATTGCAATCCCAAATAATATTTCCTTTGATAAAGTTGCCGACAACAACTTAAAAGCCAACATTAAAACTGCAACTTTTAACCAAGATAAATCAGAAATCACGATTACTTGGAATGAGGATAAAAAAGATAACGCCGCTGATTTAACATTGAAGGCTGAAAAAGCGGGCAATTATGGTCTTATCGGTAAAACAACAGTAGACGGGGTGGAACACACTTCAAATACATTGCTAATTACTGCAGAAAATCCGTTAGGAACGCCTTCACTTCAATCTGGTACGGTCAATGCTGATATTGATATTGCACCAGTGAACGCTTCCGTTCAAGCAGGGCAAGACGCTGTTTTTGCTCTAAACTTCAAAGTAACAGGAAGCCAAACAACGTATCAAAATGCAAATATTTATGTAGATCTTCCTGCAAATGGTTCATTTACACAAGATTTAAATGAATTAGCAATTTTCAACGTTGTTCCAAGTTATGATGCTAATGCGCATCGTTTAACGTATCATTTTGATACATTAAGCGCTGGGCAGGCAGAGCAAGTGCTTATCAAAGTGCATGCTGAAAATGGTGTTACAGCAGATGGAACCCAGTTTGTTGCAAATGCTAGCTTTACAGCTGACAATTTTACTGGGAATGCAACAGATGATGCCACTGTTACTGTAAAAGCTTCTTCGAGCGTTTCGATTTCGAAACAATACAAAGAAACATTGAAAAATGGTACCGTAAGTAGCGATCCGGCAGTAGATGGAGATACAGGTGTTTGGTCTATCAATGTCAATGCAGATGCTAAAGACACTGGTCTACTCTACTTTAAAGAAGGAAGTAAAATTAAAGTAGTAGATACGATTCCAGCGGGTCTAACATATGTTAGCGATGATTCGGGCGGAGTCTATGATAGCGCAGCACGTACGGTAACATGGGAATTTGATGCACCTACAATTGATGCACAAAAAGCAGTAGCAAGTGGGGATTCATTGTTTAATAAAACGATTGAAGTCCGCACAACATATGATGCTGGAATCACAGAAGTAACATCATATACAAATGCCGTAACAGTTTCGGCTGTTGATTATAGCAATCAAGAGATTACTAAGGATGCATCAGCTAAAACGTATGCAGGTCCATCGGGCGGGGATGTTCCAGCGCCGTCTGGAACGCTTATTTCTCCAGTGCATTATGGTCCTAAAAATGGGCAAGGTGATGTTGGTGGGGATAGTGCGAATCCTAATCCAAGTGTATATGATAGTGCTCGTTTAGGATTTTCTCTTGCTTTAACAAACTATTTAACAAATAGTCCTACAATGGATTATGATAAATACGAAGTGAATTATAATATTGATAATGCATTAAATTTAAGTGAGTTCGTGATTAATCCAAGTGATTATGACCCGGATTTTGCTCCCCCTGATGCGGTTTCTGTTGACCCTTCAAAAGAATCGAAAGTGGATATCTATGTCACGATTAATGGGCAAGAACAATTACTAGCACAAGGTGTTGGACCAGGAACATATAAATTACATGATTATGGAATTGCTGATGGGACGCATGTTAGTAAGATTCGGTATTCCTATCAATATCGACCAGCAGGATATAATAATTGGATTTATATGTATTATAGTGTGACACCTGGATACACTGGTGGAGTTACTAACACGGTTTCTTATGATGTGACAGGTTACAATGCAGAAGGAAATCAAGTTTCTTGGAATAATGATGCTGATATGAATGATAGTTCGACGCTGACAGGCGAGAGAACGGCAACCATTGTTCCAAAACCAGCAGGTTCGATTCCGATTCTTAGTAGCTCTATCAAAATAGTAAATCAAGAAAACGGGATTGTTCAACCAGGAAGAAATTTTGTTCAAGGTCAATTAGCTAATGACACTTCTTCTGTAGAAAAAGCAGGAAGTCCATTAGAAGAGATGTTGTTGCTTCCAAAAGGGGTTACCGTGGATGAAGCGAATCCTATGTATCAAATGGCTGATCAGCTTGCGTGGGGATCAGCTACCACTGATGGAAATAACGAAGAGGGAACTATTAAAATAGTTGATTCCAACTACAATGGAACGGGGCAACAACTAATTCACGTTAAATGGAATGAAGATAGTTTATATCCTGGAAAATCCATTTCTTATTTCTTCGCTGTTAATATTGCCGAAGATGCACCATCTACTTTAACACCAATGGTCTATGGTTCGGTTGGAGACGCTAATTTTGATGTTCCAACACAAACTGGAGATGCAATTACTAATTCTGTTAAAGAACAAGATACAAATGATATTAATGGTAATGGCAACGTAGATGAAAACTTAGTAGTTTCAGGTAATAAATACTATATTCTTCGTGAAGATAAGATTACGACTTCTAAACTTGTTAAAGGCGACCAAGATACGGAGTTTTCTAAATTTGGTCATACTTCATTAGGTGGAACAATCGATTATCAACTTAATCTTACAAATGACGGAGAAACCCAAATTAACCAGATGGTATTAATGGATGTACTTCCTTCTGTTGGTGATCTAGGCATCACAGATAATACGCAACGAGGAAGTCAGTTCACACCGATTATGACGGGTCCTATTACAGTCCCAGATGCATGGGCTGGAAAAGTAGCTATCACGTATAGTACAGCTACTAACCCAACTAGAGATGATTTAACACAAAACGTTCTATATCCAGAAACAACAACACCAATTACTAACCCAGCAGATGCACAAGAACCAAATTGGATGGATGCAACATCTGTAATGGACTGGAGTCAAATTCACAGCTTTAAGATTACTTTACTTGATAATGCAAGTTTCAACACTGGTGACAACATCATGTTAAACTTCTCTATGCAAGCACCAACGGAACTAGATGCCAATTTAACAAATCCAACAATTGATGAACAAACTCGTGCAGCATGGAATTCATTTGCTTTTGCTTCCAACAATTTACAAGCCGTTGAGCCTGAACGTGTTGGTGTCGTGGTGAATGATGCGCCAGAAGAACCTGTCATTCATAAAGATGTGGAGAACACACAACATGTAGACTTAACAAACCGTAATGACAGCTTTGATTGGCATGTGAATGCAGAGTTTGGAAACACAACAACAACATGGACAGAAGCAAGTATTACCGATACAATCAATGACTTACTAGACATTCAAAATGTAACAGTCGTAGATGAAAACGGAAATGATGTGACAGCCAATGGTCAAGTAAACATTGACGGCAACAACATTTCGTTTGACTTAGCTGAACAAGATGGTAATTTTAATTATTTAGCTTATCATACGTACACGATGACAATTACAACCAAAATCAAAGATACTGCGACAGACGAAGAATTAGCACCATATATCGCATCAGGAGGAATTCCAAACCAAGCGGATCTACACTTCGGTAATGCAGGAGAAGTAATCCACTCTGAAATTCCAACTGTGACGCCTCCACCAGAGGAACCTGTCATTCATAAAGATGTGGAGAATACACAACATGTAGACTTAACAAACCGTAATGACAGCTTTGACTGGCATGTGAACGCAGAATTTGGAAACACAACAACATCATGGACAGAAGCAAGTATTACCGATACAATCAATGACTTACTAGACATTCAAAATGTAACAGTCGTAGATGAAAACGGAAATGATGTAACAGCTAATGGTCAAGTAAACATTGATGGCAACAACATTTCGTTTGACTTGGCAATGAAAAATGGTGACTTCACGTATTTAGCAGGTCATACGTACACGATGACGATTACAACTAAAATCAAAGATACTGCGACAGACGAAGAATTAGCACCATATATCGCATCAGGAGGAATTCCAAACCAAGCGGATCTACACTTCGGTAATGCAGGAGATGTGATTCACTCTGAAATTCCAACTGTAACGCCTCCACCAGAGGAACCAGTGATTCATAAAGATGTGGAGAATACGCAACATGTAGACTTAACAAACCGCGATGACAGCTTTGACTGGCATGTAAACGCAGAGTTTGGAAATACAACAACAACATGGACACAAGCAAGTATTACCGATACAATCAATGACTTACTAGACATTCAAAATGTAACAGTCGTAGATGAAAACGGAAATGATGTAACAGCTAATGGTCAAGTAAACATTGACGGCAACAACATTTCGTTTGACTTGGCAATGAAAAATGGTGACTTCACGTATTTAGCAGGTCATACGTACACGATGACAATTACAACTAAAATCAAAGATACTGTGACAGACGAAGAATTAGCACCATATATCGCATCGGGAGGAATTCCAAACCAAGCGGATCTACACTTCGGTAATGCGGGAGATGTGATTCACTCTGAAATTCCAACTGTAACGCCTCCACCAGAGGAACCTGTCATTCATAAAGATGTGGAAAATAAACAACATGTAGACTTAACAAACCGTGATGACAGCTTTGACTGGCATGTAAACGCAGAGTTTGGAAATACAACAACAACATGGACACAAGCAAGTATTACCGATACAATCAATGACTTACTAGACATTCAAAATGTAACAGTCGTAGATGAAAACGGAAATGATGTAACAGCTAATGGTCAAGTAAACATTGATGGCAACAACATTTCGTTTGATTTAGCAATGAAAAATGGTGACTTCACGTATTTAGCAGGTCATACGTACACGATGACGATTACAACTAAAATCAAAGATACTGTGACAGACGAAGAATTAGCACCATATATCGCATCGGGAGGAATTCCAAACCAAGCGGATCTACATTTCGGTAATGCAGGAGATGTGATTCACTCTGAAATTCCAACTGTGACGCCTCCACCAGAGGAACCTGTCATTCATAAAGATGTGGAGAACACGCAACATGTAGACTTAACGAACCGCGATGACAGCTTTGACTGGCATGTCCAAACAAAATTTGGAAACACAACAACATCATGGACACAGGCAAGTATTACGGATACAATCAATGACTTACTAGACATTCAAAATGTAACAGTCGTAGATGAAAACGGAAATGATGTAACAGCTAATGGTCAAGTAAATATTGATGGCAACAACATTTCGTTTGATTTAGCGAAACAAGATGATGCTTTCACGTATTTAGCAGGTCATACGTACACGATGACGATTACAACTAAAATCAAAGATACTGCGACAGACGAAGAATTAGCACCATATATCGCATCAGGAGGAATTCCAAACCAAGCGGATTTACACTTCGGTAATGCAGGAGATGTGATTCACTCTGAAATTCCAACTGTGACGCCTCCACCAGAGGAACCTGTCATTCATAAAGATGTGGAAAATAAACAACATGTAGACTTAGCGAACCGCGATGACAGCTTTGACTGGCATGTGAAAGCAAGCTTTGGAAACACAACAGCATCATGGACACAAGCAAACATTACAGACAGCATTAATGATTTATTAGACATTCAAAATGTAACAGTCGTAGATGAAAACGGAAATGATGTAACAGCTAATGGTCAAGTAAATATTGATGGTAACAACATTTCGTTTGATTTAGCGAAACAAGATGGCGATTTTAGTTATTTAGCAGGTCATACGTACACGATGACAATTACAACTAAAATCAAAGCTAGTGCAACAAACGCAGAATTAGCGCCATTCGTTAAAAATGGTGGTATTCCAAATAGAGCGAGCCTTACATTTGGTGACACAGCTAAAACGATCTATTCGGAAAAACCAACAGTAACACCACCACTTGATTATCCAACAGGTCATTTACCTCACACAGGTGATACGGATAACATGATTTGGATGCTTGCCGGCGCACTTGTGCTATTAGGTACACTAACACTCGTGGCCCGCAGAAGACGTAACAACGCTTAACACAACGATAGCTAGGCAAGATGTTCTTGCCTAGCTATTTTTTGAAAGGAAGTCAGAATTTGAAAAATAATGAACCTGAAACATATCCAAAGATTCAAAAGAAGTCACTGAAGGAACAAGAAGCGATTATCCTGGCCCATTTGAAAAATAAAGAGATAAGTTTCCATTGTAAGAAGTGTGGTTATCATTTTCCAATTCAGCAAAAAATGCAAAAAGTAAGCTGTCCAAAATGTCGGACAACTTTTCAGCGTAATTTTAAAAAGAAAGTAGAGATTCAAAAATGAAGAAGCGTAATAAATGGTATTTATTCTTTGTCATTGTTATGGTAGGTTTAATTGGATTTGGAGGATACTGGGCATTTAACTTTAAAGAAGAAGCTACGAGTGCCGTTGTAGACAATATGAAAGTTCAAGTATTAAGTCAAAAAACTTCAGACCAAGTTGGAACTTCTGATTGGAAAAAGAAAACAAACGAAACATTCCTCATCCTAGATACTAAGATGACCAATCAATCTAATAAAGAGCAATCTGCTAGCCTATTGAAATTTAAAATAAAAGATACAAACACAAAAATAGAATACCCTTTATCCGAAAGTGCAACGATTTCAAATAGTTTAAATAAAAACGGGAAAATGAAAGATGTCTTTTTCTTAAGTACTCTAGCTAAGGGAGAAAGTAAGGAAGGACAATTAGTTTTTGAAATGCCCGAAAAAGCAGTAAAGGCGGACAGTCTAGAACTTGTTATTTCAAGTACAAAAACAGCTCAACAAAAAACGATAAAAATACAGAATTAATCTGTTTTAAATAAGGGAGTCACTAAGTTATGAAATTCCGAATTACTTGTTATTTATTAATATGGCTTGGCATCCTTCTTTTTAGCATGCCTTTTCTAAAAAATGAATACCTAACTTACCAGACGACTAAATATGATGTAACACAGTATACAAGTCGAGAACTTATAGAAAATGAAGAAAAAGCAAATTCAGCAACGCCTGAGAGCAACACCCTTATAACTATACAGCCGCCATCCGTAAAAGATATACCAAAATCAGTGATGCATGACTATTCAAAGGAAATTGTTGGCGGAATTAGCATACCATCTCTCAATGTTCAGCTACCTATACTGCAAGAAATGACAAATGAAAATTTATATGTTGGCGCAGCACCTGTTACTAGCGACCGGGAAATGGGTGCGGGAAACTATGTTTTAGCTGCACATCATATTCACCGAGAAAATGCTTTCTTTGGTCCTCTTATGGATGCCAAAAAAGGCGAAAAAGTTTATCTCCAAGATGGAACATTTCAATACAGCTACAAGATTACAAATGTAAAAATAGTTCCAGAAACTAATACGAGTGTACTAAAACAAACAGAAAAGCCTACGCTCACACTTATTACTTGTGACAAACCAACAGCAACAACAAATCGGCAAATTGTAACGGCAGAATTAGAACAAAAAGTCCCATTAAATCAAATAAATAAAAATGAAGTGGCTTTCTCAACGAAAACAATACCGACATTTAATTTTTGGAACATCATTATTGGAGCAAGCGTCATTTTTATTCTTGGGCTTCTACTTGTAATTATGTGGAGAAGACCAGAGAAGAAATAACCTAGGTATAGATTAAATAATTAAAAGGAGTCTCTAATATATGAGGCTCCTTTTTTCGTTGTTTAGAAAGCAAACAGAAGTTGTGTGCTGAAACTAAATGATAGGGACGGACAGATAAAGACATAATCGTATTGCTTATAGAACTAAATCCGCTGTGAGAATGTTTTTTAAATTGTTTCACGTGAAACATTACGGTAGATTTAGTTGCCATGAAATGCCGAAGCGGTCTGCTACCCACGCGAATTTTTGGCTGAATCCGTAGTTGTTTAGTGGCATTAGGACTTTACCATCTGCAGAAAGTAGGGCAAGATAGGATTCAAGCTCTTCCAAATTTTCACAGTTAATGAAAAAAGAAGTAGATGGGGTGAAATCGAAATCGTGTTTAATGCTACTATCGCTTATGAAAATTTCTAAATTATGGATTTTGATTTTTCCAAGCATAATGCCATCATCTTCATTCGGGTGTTTGTTTATGAAAACCACCTCTGCCCCGCGAAAAGTCTCTAAATAAAGTTGTATAGCTTGCTCAGCGGCTTTGTTTTGAAACATCAAGAACGAGTTTATTTCTTTCAATGGAATGCCTCCTTTTAAAAACGTCTTTTTTTGCATTATAACATGACAAATATTGTGTGAAAAGTTGCTAGAAAAAGTGTATGATGGAAAAGAAATAGGGAGGTTATAATGGATGAACCCTAAAGGGAAATTTTATATGTATGCCGTTGTGAATGCAGCGCCATTTTTACCGTATTTACTATTTATTTTAGTCGGGAATGAATATGAGGGCTGGCTAAATGGCTATGCCGCGCTCATTATTTTTTATGTGTTTAATTACACAGGGACATTTTTATTTAACGCATTTGGGAGAAGAATGAACACCAAACACCATTTATTGTTACTCCTATGTATTGGCATGTTTGGTTCTTTAATTGCTGCGCTTGCACCATTTTCAACACTTTGGATCGAAATCGGCGCGATTTTTATCGGCATTTCAAGCAGTATGATTTTGCCGCTTTACATTACGTTACAATACCATGAGCGCTTTTTTTATGGGAGAAAAATGAGTAATAAAAACTACTTAGCTGCGCTTTCTGTTCTCCTTGTCGCAACTTGTACCGCAATTTTCCTGGTGCAGTTTACTTTTCCGTGGATGGCGTTCTTATTTTATGCCTTACTTTTAGCGGTGACTTTCTATTTTGTTTATAAATTGCCAAATTACGAAGTAGGACGAATTGAAAAAACGAACTTTTTAATACGCCCTTTTATAGTTTTTCTAGTATTTTCGGTAATTATTTTTATTATAAAAGGTGTACGAACAACAGATTTAGCGAGCCTAGTAACCCTTGCCGTTTTTAGTTGCATATCCGGAATCATTATCTTAGTAGTGACGCTCATCCGCTTTCGTCCGGTTTTAAAATTACCCATACTAGTTCACTATTTTTCAATTGGACAAGGAATGGCGGTTAGTTTCGCGCTTTTATACGGAACGTTTTACTCCTTGGCGGAACAAAATTTTAATTATATGCTATATAGAATTTATTTAGTGTATTTCTTTGGAATTATTTTTTCATTGCTTTTTGAGCCATTGTGTAAGAAGTTTTGGAAGACGCGTCCGATTTTGGAACTTTACGGGGTAGGTGTAACAATTGGAGTGGTTTGTATGGTTTTTCCGTGGACGATTTCAATTGGCGTTTTTATTATCGGCATGTTTTCTTCGATGACAGGGCGGTTTTTAAATCGGCAAGCGTATGATTATTCGGCAGATGCGATGAAAGATGCGAGCTTATTGCTCCGAAATCGCTGGAATAAATTAGGTAGCATCGCGCATCAAATTATACTCGTGTTCTTGCTCTTTTTTGGCAGTCTTTTTTCTCAAGAATTGACTATTACAAATGTTGTCTACGCGCTTGGCGGTAAAGGAGATTTTAAGAGTGTTTTTCTCCCAGATTTGCTTTTTGCTGCTAGTAGCATTGCGCTTGTGATTATTTTGTACTGGTTTATTGGGGTAAAAAAATATGTAAAAAGTGTTAAAAAGTAAACACCTAAGCTCGTTTGCTTGACGCATAATGGACTTTGGCATAATCTGAACGAGAGGTGAGGGAAATGGCAATTATACACGCGAAACAAGGTGAGCTTGACGAATTAATTTCCAATCATCCGAGAATATTGTTGAATTTTTGGGCGGAATGGTGCGCACCGTGCCGATGTTTTTGGCCAACGCTTGATCTGTTTTCTGAGATGGAAGGCGAATTTATTCAAGTTGTAAAAGTGAATATAGATAAAGAAAGAGCTCTTGCGGAACGATTTCAAGTGAAAGGAATTCCGAATTCCATCGTAATTGTGAATGGTGAAATAAAAGGGAGTATTGCGGGAATTGTAAGTTGTGAGGAACTTCGTAATCGTGTCAAAAGTTTCATTTAAAAAGCCACATGTCATTAAAAGCGACGTGTGGCTTCATTTTTTTATTTAAATGTACGGAAACGTTTTTCGTCATCGATGAATTCTTTTTCGCCTGCTTCTGCGACGATGTTACCAAATGGCATTTGCGCACGCAAGTTCCAACTTGCGGGAAGGTTAAACTCAGCTTGCACAGCATCATCAATTAGTGGGTTGTAATGTTGAAGCGATGCACCAATTCCGGCGTTTGCAAGTGCTACCCATACAGAGTGTTGGGCGATGCCAGTGGATTGTTCTGACCAGATTGGGAAGTTGTCTGCGTATAAAGCGAAGTTTTCTTGTAAGCCTTCGATAACTTCTGTATCTTCGAAAAATAAAACGGTGCCGTAGCCAGCGCGGAAAGAAGCGATTTTTTCTTCAGTGGATGCAAAGCTTTCAGCAGGAACGATGCCGCGAAGCGTCTCCTCTGTCATATTCCAAAGCTTATCATGGCTTTCTCCAAAAAGAATAACGGCACGAGAGCTTTGGGAGTTAAAAGAAGAAGGACTTAATTTAATGGCTTCCTTAATAATGTCCTCGATTTCGTTTTGTGATAAAGAAACGTTTTTGTCTAAAGCATAAATGGAACGGCGAACTTTAATTGAATCTAAAAATGTATTTGTCATTGATTAAAACTCCTTTTTAAATGTTATCTACTTACATAAGTATAGCAACTATATTTTTAATTTCAACTATAAAATTTCAAGAAAAATTTATGTAAACGCTATCTATGTTGTGGTTCTAGATAAAAAAATTTTTAAATAAAGAACAAAAAACTTGCAAAAAGGAACGTTTGTTCGTATAATAAGAATAGGAAGAGGTGATGATGATGGTTTATGCTTTGCCACTAAAAGAAATTGAATTTGATGCCAGTCTAGCATCTCTAAAGATGCGCCCGGTGTGTGATGTTGTAGAACAAGTTAGTTTTCTTATTACACTTCAAGATGCCATAAAACGAGAATGGCTGGTGCGTTTACAATATTTTGAAGAGGCTGACGTAGCCCATTTAAATTTGGCTCCATTTGAAGACCCAGAAGCTTTTCGGGGTTTGGGTTGGATGCGTACGTTAGAGCTTGTACCTCTTGAATTAGATGATGTAACGCAGGAGATTCTACTAAAAGATGTTCTAGGAACTATTTATGCCGTTCAATTTAGCGATATAGTGAATATTGAATTAATGTAGAAAAATAGCAAGCGACCATCTTGGGCGTTTGCTATTTTTTTGTTTAAATTCGGCAGAGCTTCTGCTATAATATACAAAAGTATAAAAAGACAGTTTTTTTAAGCAATTTAAAAAATTGTGGCTAACTTCACAATTTTGAAAGTAGGTGTTCTGTCAAAAAAACAAATAGGCTCATGTCTCACCGGTTGGCGCAAATGATTGGTAACCTTTTGAGAAGAAATACTGGTGATTCGTTTTTAGTAAAATGATTGTGAACAGGAGAGATGATGAGTGGAACGTGTCTATAATTTTTCAGCGGGACCGGCAACTTTGCCCGTTCCAGTACTAAAGCAAGTTCAGGAAGAATTGTTGTCGTATAAGGGGTCTGGTATGTCTGTCATGGAGCTAAGTCATAGATCCGCGCTTTTTCAAGAAATTATTGATTCAGCCGAACAGTTGCTTCGTGAGCTAATGGATATTCCAGACAATTATAAAGTGCTTTTTTTGCAAGGTGGCGCAAGTTTACAATTTGCGATGGTTCCCTTAAATTTAGCGCAAGGCAAAAAAATAGAATTTGTGAATACAGGAAGTTGGTCAAAAAAGGCAATTTTAGAGGCTAAAAAGCTGCCAAATGTTACGACTTCTGTTATTGCATCATCTGAAGATAGAAATTTCAGCTATATCCCAAATATTCCTGCACCGTCTAAAGATGCAGCTTATTTGCATATTACAGCAAACAATACGATTGAAGGGACAGCCATATTTGATGTGCCTAAGACGGGCGATGTGCCGTTAGTTGCCGATATGTCATCTAATATTTTAGCAAGCCACTATGATGTGCGTGATTTTGGACTTATTTATGCAGGCGCGCAAAAAAATATTGGTCCGGCTGGGCTTACGATTGTCATTGTTCGCGAGGATTTAATTGGGGGGGCGGAGAACTTGTCTTCTATGCTTGATTATCAGGTTATGGCAGATGATGGTTCC
This sequence comes from Listeria tempestatis, assembly GCF_963575625.1. Lineage (NCBI taxonomy): Bacteria > Bacillati > Bacillota > Bacilli > Caryophanales > Listeriaceae > Listeria > Listeria tempestatis. The sequence continues at coordinate 43,856 of NZ_CAUYTK010000006.1, read as the reverse complement.
ATGCATAATACGCCGCCTACGTTTGCGATATATGTGGCGAAGCTTGTCTTCGAATGGATTAAGGCGCAGGGTGGTGTGAGTAGCATGGAGGCTTTGAATCGCCGAAAAGCTGGTCTGCTTTATTCGTATATCGATGAATCAAATCTATTCAGCTCGCCTGTTGAGCCGTCTGTTCGGTCGCTAACAAATATTCCTTTTACGACCGGTGACGCAAAACTGGATCAAGCGTTTATTCAAGAGGCTCTAAAAAAAGGTTTTGTGAATTTGAAAGGGCATCGTTCGGTTGGTGGGATGCGGGCGAGCGTGTATAATGCGTTTCCGATTGAAGGTGTGGAGGCGCTCATCGCTTTTATGAAGGATTTTGCGCATAGCCATGAAGGGGGAAAGGTTCATGTTTAATATTGAAACGTTAAATGCGATTGCCGATGAGGGGTTAAGAACTTTTGATTTAGAGAAATATGTGCTTGATGCGAATGCGTCCCCTGATGGTATTTTACTTAGAAGTTATGGTTTGCATGACTACGATTTTCCAGAATCATTAAAAGCGATTGCGCGAGCTGGTGCTGGTGTGAATAACATTCCGCTTGACGTGTGTTCAGAGCGTGGCATCGTTGTGTTTAACACGCCTGGTGCCAATGCGAATGCAGTGAAGGAGCTCGTTCTTGCGAGTTTATTTATGGCAGCTCGGCCGATTATTGAAGGCAACACTTGGGTTCAAGGAATCGATGATGATGATGTGGAAACGAAAGTAGAGGCTGGCAAAAAAGCTTTTGCGGGAACAGAGCTTTATGGGAAAAAATTAGGTATTATCGGACTTGGCGCGATTGGTGCACTCGTTGCAAATGATGCGGTGGCACTCGGCATGGAAGTTGTTGGTTTTGACCCGTATGTTTCGGTTGACACGGCATGGAAGATTTCAAAAGACGTCAAACGTGCCATTACGCTTGAGGAAGTTTTGGCAACATGCGATTATATTACAGTTCATGTTCCACTGCGTGACAACACGCGCGAAATGTTCAATGCAGAAACCTTACTTTTGTTAAAACAAAATGCCGTGTTGCTTAATTTCTCTCGTGGGGAACTCGTGCAACAAGACGCAATTTGTGAAGCGCTAGAGGCTAATCAATTGCGCATGTATATAACGGACTTTGCGACTAAAAAACTGCTTCAGACAGAAAAAGTCCGCGTTTTGCCGCACCTCGGAGCTTCAACAGAGGAAGCAGAAACCAATTGTGCGCTTATGGCATCTCGCGAATTGCAATATTTTTTAGAAACGGGAAGCATTAAAAATTCGGTGAACTATCCGTCAGTGGATATGCCGTATAATGGGCATCCGCGAATTGGTGTGTGTCACCGTAATATCCCGAATATGGTTGGGCAAGTCACAACAATTGTTGCCAATCATGCGATGAATATTATGGATTTAACGAACCGTAGCCGCGGTGATTATGCGTATACGCTAGTCGATATGGACCAAAATGATTCTAACAGTTTAGAGGCGATTAAGCGCGAGTTAGAGGGTGTTGGCGGTATTTTACGCGTACGAATTATCGAACCTTTAGGTGTTACGGTATAAATTATTTCCCGGGAAATAATGGAGCCTTAAGGAATTTCTTGAGGCTCTTCAAATTTAGGAGGAAAAATTATGGTGAATGTACGGCCATTTCAGGCAGTAAGACCGAATGGAAAACTGGTGAATAAAATAGCGTCCTTGCCGTATGATGTTTTGAGCAGTGTGGAAGCAAGGGAGCTAGGCGATGCGAATGAATATTCATTTTTACATATTGATAAAGCGGAAATTGATCTTGAGAAATCATTATCGCCGTATGATGACTTAGTTTACTCAAAGGCAAAAGAAAATTTACGAGCGTTTTTACAAAAAGAGTGGTTGAAAAAAGATGTTCATTCGGGTTTTTATATTTATGATTTGGAGATGGGTGGCCGCACGCAGACGGGGATTGTGGCTACGACTGCGATAGATGATTACATTTCTGGGAAGATTAAAAAACATGAGTTCACACGGGAGGAAAAGGAGCTCGACCGTATTCGTCACGTTGACACTTGTGATGCAAATACGAGTCCCATTTTTTTGACTTACCGCGGTAAATCGGAAATTAATTTGGTAGTCCAGCAATTTAAGGCTCAAAACGCGCCTATTTATGATTTTTCAAGCTTTCATGATGTTACGCACAAAGTTTGGCATATTGAAGATGCTGATATTGTAACGCGTCTTTCAGCGGCTTTTTCGTCCGTTCCAGCGCTTTACATAGCGGACGGGCATCATCGTACGGAATCAGCTGTTAAAGTAGGATTAAAGCGGAGGGAGGCGCACCCAAATGAAGGTCCAGACGCAGAATTCAATTTCTTCTTATCCGTTTTGTTCCCAGCTGAAGAACTCGAAATCCTTGATTATAATCGCGTTTTACGTGTGCCCATCCCAACTGATTTCTTTACCCAACTAAATTCGCGTTTTGACATCACGGAAAAGCAAGCGACGCCGTTTAAACCAAGCGCGCCGAACCAAATAGGGCTCTACATGGACGGCAATTGGTACGGCTTGACAGTCAAAAAAACCCGCATTCCAAATGATGTAATCGGACGACTTGATGTTTCACTATTGCAAAATGAAGTGCTTACACCCATTTTCGACATCCGCGATATTAGACGTGACGACCGCATCGATTTTGTGGGCGGCATACGCGGGCTTTCTGAGCTAGAAAAGCGCGTCGATAGCGGCGAGTTTTCCATAGCTTTCGCCATGTATCCGCCAACAATGAACGACCTATTAAGTGTGGCAGACGCAAATGAAATTATGCCGCCAAAATCAACATGGTTTGAACCAAAATTATTAAGTGGCTTGTTTGTTCATGAACTAGAAAGTGAATAAGGTAAGATAGACTTGGGACATAATTAGATTTTGTCCTACAAGAGGAAAAATAAAAAAGCATGAATCCAGTAATCACGCCATCTTAAAAAATGGATTTTACAAGATTTATGCTTATTTTTTATTTATGTTAGACTCTTCAATAACTTCGCATGTTCTATCTGGATAACCGTACAACAAATACAGCCAGCTTTTGTTAGTTATTGGCAACTTGATTACGAGGCTTATGATGGAGAGCCTTATTTTATTTAATATATTTTCGAATTTCTTTTTCTTTTACAGGAAATACTTTTCCGAAATCTCCTGTATATTCTTTTCCCTCAGTATCTTCTGTCCAACCACATCCTGTGCATTCTAAAAGAATCTCATTTGGCTTATCTGTATAAACGACTTTTATATATCTTAATTCATCATTTGGTGTTATAGGACAATCTTTACCAGAATATATGGTGACCATATCCCATAGAGTATCTCGAATTGACATTGCCAATGTATCAATGTTTTTATATTCACCTTTACTTAATCTAGCCTTTTCCATATCCAAAGACAAATCTGGAGTTGGAACAATATATTCTTTAGTATCAATAGAAATTAAAACATCTAACCCCCATTTTTCTAAAATTGAATCTGTGAAATAATCTCTATGTTCACTTATAAACATTACATAAGCTTGATAGTAATCCTCATAGCTTTCTAAATTACTGTCACATCTAGAAATTTCGCGAAATTCTTTGACTAGCTCTCTATCTAATATATTTTTTGTCATTTCAAATTTCCTCCTCACAATTTTAAGGTTTAGGAATTGGATATGTGGTAATTAAATTTCCTGCTTTATCAGTATATATCTCAATCCAACTAGTTGGACTCCCGCCATGTTTTAAAGCAGTATTTCCAATGACCTCTCCTGTATCAACAATTCTTTTATATTGTCCACCATGTATTTCCATAACAGTTGATTTTACAACGTTTTGCGATTGCAAAATCTGTTTCAAATTATCAGCAGAAGTAGAAAAAATAGATCGACTATTTGCTAAAGGTCTATCAAAATGACCTTCAAAAACATGATCGAACCCAGCAGAAACAGGTTCTCCTGATTTTCTAAGCGGAGTAAATCGAGTTTGCCCATTTGAAACGTTAATTCTTGATTGAACCACTCCAACATTTGGATTTGGAACATTTGCTGCACTACCTCCCTTATACACCATACTCCCACTAATTGCCGCCAAACTTAAACCTACACCTGTGAGCGCATCCATCACGCCTGCGTCAGACAGTTGGCCTTCCCAGTCTTCCACATAAGCTGAAGCTTTCAAAATGCTCCCTGCCGCGCCTGAATATACTTTTCCGTCCATGTAATACGTCTTATTTTGCCACGATTTCATGATTTTTTCGTTTAGCTCGTCTAATGTTAGTATAGTATATTTAGCCTTGTCTTGGTAGTCGCCTGTTCGTTTTAAATAGGCTTCAAGTTCACGGTTCGGGACACGGACGCCGTCTTTCTCCAAAATCCACATCGCTTGTTCTTTTCCGTTTGAATCGGTATAAGGTACCTTGAATAAGAGATAGCCTTCCAACTGAGCTTCGCGTTTTGGATCTATCCCGCGCGCTTCATTCAGCGACTGCTGCAAGCGCTGCATCGCCGGCATAAAGGTTTTCGCGACACCGTACATGCCTGTTTCTGCGTTAAAGTGCACTTGATTTTGGAGCGCATCCATCGCCCGTTGCACAGCGCACACAAGCTCACGCAACGGGGCGAAAAAATGCGTATGGCTTTGTTCAAAGGCGATGTATTTCTCGAGTATTTTTTCTTCCTCCATCACTTCATAAAGCCGCATCGAATAGGCTTGTTGCTGACCTTGTAAGGTTGTTCCCATGCCACCGCCCATCGATTGTGCGATTCGTTCTTTTTCCCGCTTCAGTCGCCGCACGTCCGCCATCACATCCTGCAAAAGCTCGGCATCAATATAGGCATCTGGCGTGTTATCGACTTGGCTATAAAAATCTTGTATGTACTGCGCGAGTAAATTTTCACTCATCTCCATCGCTTGCAGGATGGTGTCCACCAGTGGCACATAACTCGCTTCAAAATATGCTTTCGACGCCTCGACCGCTTTCCCCGAAACACGCGTTTCCTTCGTATAGGCGATAACCGCCTTTTGGAACGCCTTCAGCCATGCACGCGCCTCCGCATTGGAAGTTCGGAGCGTATCTAAAAAGTGTTGTACTTCGAAACTCGCAATTCGACTCATTATCCCCATCCCTTCTAACTGTTTATCTATAATATCAATATACCATTCAAACGATTTTAAAATTGTGACTACTTTGTGAATTTTTTTGACCTTCACGCATCAAAAACATACTAAGATTAAAAAAACGGTTGTTAAACACACGTGGATAAGTTAAAATAGTAGATATTAAATTTTATAACTTGTGAATAGCAAGCTTTGGTGAAAGCAGAGCGAACTGTTGAGTGCAAATAAAAATTTATTCAAACTAAATTTATTCGTTTTTACGGAGAAAGGTGGGGTAGAATGGATTTTGATACTATTGCTGCGATCTCAACACCGCCAGGCGAAGGTGCCATTGCAATTATTCGATTAAGCGGTGATGAGGCGATTCCAGTAGCGGATCGTATTTTTTATGCCAAAAAACGGCTAATTGAAGCAGAAAGTCATACCATTCATTATGGTCATATAAAAGAAGACGGTGAAACAATTGAGGAAGTGATGGTCTCGGTCATGCGCGCACCACGGACGTTTACACGTGAGGATGTTGTGGAAATCAATTGCCATGGTGGCATTGTATCTGTGAACCAGGTGTTGCAGCTTCTACTAAGAAGTGGCGCTCGGCTAGCTGAACCAGGAGAGTTCACAAAACGCGCTTTTTTAAACGGAAGAATTGATTTATCGCAAGCGGAAGCCGTGATGGACTTGATTCGAGCGAAGACGGATAGAGCGATGGGCGTTGCGCTTAAGCAAATGGGTGGCAATTTGTCACGCTTAATCCGGAGTCTTAGACAGGAAATTTTAGATGCACTAGCACAGGTTGAAGTGAACATTGACTACCCGGAATACGATGATGTGGAAGAAATGACCATGAAAATGCTACTTGAGAAGACGCAGGTCGTGAAAGCATCGGTGAATCAGTTGCTTCAAACTGCTAGTCAGGGGAAAATTCTACGCGAGGGACTTGCGACGGCCATCATCGGCCGACCGAATGTGGGGAAATCATCGCTTTTAAATCAGCTCATTCAGGAAGAGAAGGCGATTGTCACGGACATCGCGGGAACGACGCGTGACATCATTGAAGAGTATGTAAACGTACGTGGTGTGCCGCTTCGCCTAATTGATACGGCTGGTATTCGCGAAACCGAAGATATTGTAGAAAAAATTGGGGTAGAACGATCACGAAAAGCTCTCGCAGAAGCTGATTTTCTGCTACTCGTTTTGAACCAAAATGAACCGCTAACAAAAGAAGATGAGGCGCTTTTTGAAGCCGCACGTGGAACCCGTTTTGTCGTCGTGTTAAATAAGACGGATTTAGAATGTAAGATTGATTTAACTGACGTTACGCGTCTAGCAGATGGGCAACCAGTCGTTCAAACATCGATGTTAACAGATGGTGGTATGGGTGAGCTTGAAGAAGCCATCCAAACACTATTTTTCACTGGTGAAATTGACGCTGGAGATGCAACGTATGTATCAAACGTGCGCCATATTGCGTTGCTACATCAAGCGCTAGACGCCCTAGACGATGTCATTTTAGGCGTTGAAACTGGCATGCCAGTCGACATCGTACAAATTGACATGACTCGCGCCTGGGACTTACTAGGCGAAATTACAGGTGACTCGGTACAGGACGAATTACTAGATCAATTATTTAATCAATTTTGCCTTGGAAAATAAGGAGTGGAATAGATGCAAGTTTATGATGCAGGAGAATATGACGTTATTGTCGTTGGAGCTGGGCATGCTGGTGTTGAAGCGGGGTTAGCTAGCGGTCGAATGGGTGCTAAAACGCTTATGCTCACAATTAATTTGGATATGGTGGCTTTCATGCCTTGTAATCCATCTGTTGGCGGACCCGCAAAAGGTGTTGTCGTGCGTGAAATCGATGCGCTCGGCGGTGAGATGGGACGCAACACAGATAAAACTTATGTGCAAATGCGTATGCTAAATACTGGAAAAGGTCCAGCAGTGCGCGCGCTACGTGCACAATCGGATAAATGGGATTACCAGCATGAAATGAAACACACAATTGAAAAAGAGGCTAATATTACGTTAAAGCAAGGTCTCGTTGACCGCCTAGTAATCGAAGACGGGGTTTGCAAAGGAGTCATTACAAATGGCGGAGCGAAATATACGGCTGATGCTGTCATTTTGACGACGGGTACTTTTTCGCGCGGTGAAATAATTGTTGGCGAACTAAGATATTCAAGTGGTCCAAACAACCAACAACCGTCCGTCAAACTATCCGAACACTTGGAGGAGTTGGGTTTTGTTTTAAGACGTTTTAAAACTGGTACGCCACCGCGCGTAAAATCGAGTTCCATCGATTATTCACAAGCAGAAATTCAACCAGGAGGCGAAAACCCGCGTTCATTTAGCTTTGAAACAACTAATATGGTGCTAGACCAATTGCCGTGTTGGCTCACGTACACGAATGAAGAGACACATAGCATTATTAATGAAAATTTAAGTCGCTCGCCAATGTTTACAGCCACAAAAAAAGGAACGGGTGCGCGTTATTGCCCGTCCATTGAAGATAAAATTGTGCGTTTTAGTGATAAGCCGCGCCATCAAATCTTTCTTGAACCAGAAGGACGCAACACTGAAGAAGTTTACGTCCAAGGGCTTTCAACGAGTTTGCCTGAAGATGTGCAAGAAAAGATGCTACGCACGATTCCTGGGCTTGAAAACGTTGAAATGATGCGTGTTGGCTATGCGATTGAATATGATGCGGTGATGCCAGATCAGCTCTGGCCATCGCTTGAAACGAAACTAATTCCAGGCTTGTTTACAGCTGGTCAATTGAACGGCACAAGTGGTTATGAGGAAGCGGCTGGTCAAGGTTTGATGGCGGGGATTAATGCTTGCCGCAAGGTCCAAGGCAAAGATGCCATTATTTTAGGGCGTGACGAGGCGTATATTGGTGTTTTAATTGATGATTTAGTTACAAAAGGGACGGAGGAACCGTACCGTCTATTGACCTCTCGCGCAGAATACCGTTTACTGCTGCGCCATGATAATGCGGATTTGCGCCTAACGGAAATCGGACATGAAATTGGTTTGATTTCAGATGACCGCTACGCTCGTTTCCTAGAAAAGAAAGCCGAAATTGAAGCGGAAATCAAACGTCTTCAAAAAACGCGAATTAAGCCGACTGAGGAAGTTCAAACGATGCTACGCAATTTAGGAAGCGCTGAGCTTAAAGATGGTATTTTAGCCGCAGATTTCTTACGTCGCCCAGAACTAACTTATGAAAAAATCATACAAATTGTTCCACGTGAAACAATTCTCTCTGCGGACGTTGCAGAACAAGTGGAGATTCAAATTAAATATGAAGGTTACATTGAAAAGTCCTATCAACAAGTTGAAAAAATGAAGCGTATGGAAGATAAAAAAATCCCTGAAAACATTGACTACGATGCTATTTTTGGACTTGCTACAGAAGCGGTCGAAAAGCTCAAAAAAATTCGCCCGCTTTCCATTGCACAAGCTAGCCGTATTAGTGGAGTTAACCCAGCGGACATTTCCATTTTACTCGTGTATATCGAGCAAGGGAAAATCGCGAAGCTGAAATAAAGAAGAGAGCATTTAGATAGGTACCAGTTAAACGGTCTCCTATCTAAATGCTTTTTTGTCTGGAATAGTATAACATCTCTGCTCGAGTTATGATAAAATAAAATGGAAAATGATTGGAAAAGGGGAAGAAAATGAATCCAGAACAATTTAAAGCCGCTCTTGCTGAAAAAGGTATTCTTTTAAATGAAAACCAAATGAATCAATTTGATTGTTATTATAAAACGCTAGTTGAATGGAATGAGAAGATGAATTTGACGGCGATAACCGAAAAACAAGAGGTATATTTGAAACATTTTTATGATTCGATTTCGGCTGCTTTTTTTGTAGACTTTACAAAAATTAAGTCTGTCTGTGACGTGGGGGCGGGTGCAGGTTTTCCGAGCATTCCAATTAAAATTTGCTTCCCGCATCTTGAAGTTAGCATTGTTGATTCTCTAGCTAAACGAATTACATTTTTGACCCATTTGGCGGAACAAATGCAACTTGAAAATGTGAATTTTTATCATGATCGTGCGGAAATATTTGGCCAGAATAAGGAACACCGGGCGCAGTTTGACCTTGTAACCGCACGTGCTGTTGCCAGAATGAGTGTGCTATCAGAATTATGCATTCCACTTGTGAAAAAAGGCGGGATTTTCCTTGCAATGAAGGCACAGCAGGCGGAGCAGGAACTTGAAATAGCGGCTAAGGCTATTTCTCTTTTTGGGGGAAAAGTGACGAATCATTTTGCGTTTTTACTTCCTGTCGAGAGCAGCGAACGAAATATATACGTCATTGAAAAAGCAAAAGAAACGCCAAATAAGTATCCGCGTAAGGCTGGAACGCCAAATAAACAACCAATTGAGTAATGTTTTTCATTCTGCTAAAATAGAAGTAGGATTTAAAATGAGCGAACGAAGCTTGGAAAGGACGAAACTGCATGGCTTTTTCACTATTTGGAAAAAAGGATAAAAATGAGAACAACGAAGCCGAAGAAATGAGTTTGCAAAAACGTGTTGAAGAATTGCCACTTGATTCAATTTTGCCTAACCAATTTCAACCGCGAACGGTGTTTAACCAAGACAAAATTGAAGAACTGGCAGAAACCATTCAAATTCATGGTTTGATTCAACCCATTGTTGTGCGCGAAACAAGAGAAGGTGGCTATGAAATTATAGCCGGGGAAAGACGGTATCGCGCGGCACGCCATTTAAATTTAGAAAAAATTCCTGCCATTATTCAAGAGTTTAATGATGATGATACAGCAGCTATTGCTTTAATTGAAAACTTGCAACGCGAGCAGTTAACGCCAATTGAGGAAGCAAAAGCATATGATGCACTCCTTGATATGCAAAGTGTGACGCAAGGTGATTTAGCAAGGCAAGTCGGAAAGAGTCAATCAGCAATTGCGAATAAACTCCGACTTTTGAAGTTGCCAAAGGAAGTTCAGGACGCGGTTTTGGCGAAAGATATTTCTGAGAGGCATGCGCGTGCGCTTCTCGCTCTTGAAACAGAGGCGCAACAAATACTGGTTTTAAACGAAATTATCAAGCAAAATTTTAATGTGAAACAAACCGACCAACTTATTCAAGAAATTTTAACAAAAAAAGAAGAAGCACCTAAGTCTAAAAAACCACAAATTCGGGCTGTCAGTAAGGATGTCCGAATTGCGCTTAACACGATTAAAGAGTCTGTTCAACTCGTTCAAAAAAGTGGTTTAGATTTAGAGGTCAAAGAGCAGGAATCCGAGGAATTTTTTGAGATTACGATTCAGATTCCAAAAAACAAATCATAAGGGAGGAATCTGAAATGAAAATTGTTAATATTATTTGGCACATCATTGGAATCAGCTGTGCTGCAATGATTCTACCATCATTTGTATCTTCAATTACGACAGCTATTTTAAGTTTGCAGCCGCAACGCATTGTTATTTTCTTCATGTACCCGATGATGACGAGTCGTGCGGCGTCTGAAATAAGCACGGCAAGAGCATTTTTAAATATGGGGTTAGGTTATTTAATGTACATTGTTGCATTCGTCTATATTATTCTCTTAGTGCGTAGCATCTATGGCTGGTATAAAAAAGCGAAAAAGTTTGATGCGGCAAATAACTAGAAGCAGTTTTACTAGAGATTGTTTTTCAATTTTTAGGGTATAGAAAAAAGAAAACAGATAAGAGATAAAGGAGGGAGCGGGTTAACCGCGCAGGTGTATGGCTAAAATTGTTTTTGTAAAAGATGAACAAGGTGAATTTCAAGCATATGATTTTGTACAAAATTTAATTCTTGAAGAACCACTAATGGCTACATTACTTCTTCAAGGGTTATTACAATTAGAACAAGCGGAAACAAGAAAAATGAGCTCTGGCAAGCAAATTTTGCCTGATATCCATCTTACAATAGGGAAAAGTCAAGCATATTCCTTGCAGAGCACGCGTATTGAAACGTCCATTGATCAACCAATTCAAGAAATGAAAATTCATTTTAAAGATAAAAATTGCCGCCTTATTTATTTTACTGCTTTCTCAGAATCTGAAACCTACTACTGTTTTGCTAAAGGCTATTTCAAGGATAAAAATCCATTTACAGATAAAATGGGTTCTTACCGCGAGGAAGCCAAACGTATTTTCCTAAGTCGCGTAAAAGCTGAGTTAAGCATTGGTATGAGTGACTATGACTTTAGTACATTAAAAGATCTTGCCTATAAAAATGAGGGAATCGTTCATTATTTAGATAGTTTTTCTGCAAGAATAGGTCAATTTGTTTTCGCAAAACGAATTGCGAAAAAATGGTCACAACTTGATTTGGCTCTAAAATCCGGCTTATCGCCAACAATTATTGAGCGCATTGAAGCAGGTGACCCTGATTTGACTTTGCGTATGTATCAAAAAGCTTGGCAAGTGCTTGAAGTTAAAGCAACATTTAATTTAAATGAAATCTCAGCGAAATAATTGCTCGAAAACCTTTTAAAGACGCCGTTTTTGGCGTTTTTTTATGTGTAACAAATGAATGAAATCTAATTAAAATGTTTCACGTGAAACATTTTTTTGAAGAAATATAGGACGAAATCAAAAAGTTTTGGTAAAATAGAAAAGAAGATATATATTTCAGCAAGTAGATAAGGGTTGGTGAGAAAAAAGTGACCAAAGTTATTGCATTAGCGAATCAAAAGGGTGGTGTAGGAAAGACTACATCTTCAGTTAATTTGAGTTCAAGCCTGGCTTTCTTAGGGAAGAAGGTATTGCTTGTGGACATTGATCCGCAAGGGAATGCTTCAAGTGGAGTGGGCATTAATAAAGGCGAGATTACAAATTGTGTTTATAATGTTCTTGTTGATGATGTTCCAATTCAAGAGGTTAGACAGAAGACGGATTTGGATAATCTAGATGTTGTTCCAGCTACTATTCAACTTGCTGGGGCAGAAGTGGAATTGGTACCAGCTATCTCTAGGGAAATTCGTCTAAAAAAAGCGATTGATACGCTGAAAGACGAGTATGATTACATTATTATTGATTGCCCACCTTCGTTAGGGCTACTAACTTTAAATGCACTTACCGCATCGGATTCGGTACTTATTCCGGTTCAATGTGAATATTATGCGCTTGAAGGACTCAGTCAGTTGTTAAACACAATTCGAATTGTGCAGAAGCATTTAAATGCAGATTTGCAAATTGAAGGTGTACTTCTAACAATGTTAGATGCACGAACCAACTTAGGTATTCAAGTTATTGAGGAAGTTAAAAAATATTTCCAAAATAAAGTATTTGATATAATCATTCCGAGAAATATCCGTCTTAGTGAGGCACCAAGCCACGGAAAACCGATTCTTCTTTATGATGCAAAATCAAAAGGGGCGGAAGTTTATTTAGAACTAGCGAAGGAAGTGATTTCGCATGGCTAAAGGCCTTGGTAAAGGTATAAATGCACTTTTTAATACAGTGGACACGAATGAAGAGACAGTTGTTTTTGTCGCAATTGAGAAAATCGAAGCAAATCCATTTCAACCGCGAAAGCATTTTGACAAGAAAGCTATTAATGAGCTGCGAGACTCAATTAAAATGCATGGTGTTTTGCAACCAATTATTTTAAGACAAGTTGATGATAAATATCAAATTGTAGTAGGTGAACGACGTTTCAGAGCCTCTAAAGCAGCCGGAATAGCTGAAATACCAGCTGTTGTTCGCCAACTTAGTGACGTTGAACTAATGGAACTTTCCGTTATAGAAAATTTGCAACGTGAAGATTTATCGCCATTAGAAGAAGCAGAATCCTATGCATTCTTAATGGAAAATTTAAAGCTAACACAGGCGAAATTAGCGGAGCGTGTTGGGAAAAGTCGTCCATATATCGCCAATATTATTCGGTTATTAACTTTACCAAATGAAGTTCAAGATATGTTACGAGATGACTCCTTATCAGTTGGTCATAGTCGGGCGCTACTAGGCTTAAAAGCGAAAAAAAATATTTTGCCACTGGCCAAGAAGACGGTGAAGGACGGCTTGACTGTCAGACAATTGGAGAAGCTAGTAACTGAAACGAACGAAAATGTTTCACGTGAAACAGCGAAACCTAAGAAGATTCCAGCATATATTCGTGAAAGTGAAGATCAATTGCGTAGTAAATTTGGGACAGCGGTTAATATTAAGCGCCGAGATAGAAAAGGAAAGATTGAAATTGAGTTTTTGTCGGACGATGATTTAAATCGGATTTTGGATATTTTAGATGTAGATTTAGATTAAAAAATTCTTGGAAGGGTGAGCGGATTTGGATAGATTAAATTTTGATTTAAATGATATTGTTGAAATGAAGAAGCCTCACCCTTGTGGGGTAAATCAATTTCAAGTTATTCGAATGGGAATGGATATTCGAATAAAATGTGAAGGTTGCGGACATAGCGTAATGTTGCCGCGAAGAGAGTTTGAACGTAAAGTGAAAAGAATAATAAGAAAAGCAGAGGAATCTAAGCTTTAAGTTTAGGTTCTTTTTTTGAGGGGCTGGTTTTTTAGATGAAAAACCTTTATAATGTTTCTTAGTGAAAACAAACGGGAGTAAACTGTTTTGAACGTCAATAACTAATAAAGGAGTAATTTAAATATGGCATTAACAGCTGGTATTGTTGGTCTTCCAAATGTTGGGAAGTCAACACTTTTTAACGCAATTACGAAAGCTGGGGCGGAAGCAGCCAATTATCCTTTCGCAACAATTGATCCAAATGTAGGAATTGTAGAAGTTCCTGATGAACGTTTAAATAAATTGACTGAACTTGTCAAACCTAAAAAAACGGTGCCTACTACTTTTGAATTTACAGATATTGCAGGTATTGTAAAAGGGGCAAGTAAAGGTGAGGGCCTTGGAAATAAATTTTTATCTCACATTCGACAAGTGGATGCAATTTGTCATGTGACACGTTGTTTTGAGGATGAAAATATTACGCACGTTGAAGGCCGAGTTGACCCATTAGACGATATTTCAACAATCAATTTAGAGTTAATTCTTGCAGATCTTGAAACGGTTGATAAACGAATCGGTCGGGTGGAAAAACTTGCAAAACAAAAAGATAAAGACGCTGTCGCTGAATTTAACGTGCTTTCTAAGCTGAAAGATGCTTTTGAGAACGATAAACCAGCACGTGCAATTGAGTTCAATGAAGAGGAAGACAAAATCGTCAAGAATCTTTTCCTTTTAACAAAAAAACCAGTTCTTTATGTTGCGAATGTAAGTGAAGAAGATGTGGCTGATCCGTCTAGTAATCCTTATGTACAAAAAGTTCAGGAATTCGCGGCTAGCGAAGGTTCAGAGGTTATTGCAGTATGTGCACGCGCAGAAGAAGAAATTGCGGAGCTTGAAGACGAAGATAAGCGTGAGTTTTTAGAAGCGCTTGGTATTGCGGAATCTGGCCTTGACAAATTGATCCGCTCTGCATATTCATTGCTAGGTTTAGCAACGTATTTCACTGCTGGCGTGCAAGAAGTACGCGCATGGACTTTCCGAAAAGGGATGAAGGCACCGCAATGTGCGGGGATTATTCATACGGATTTTGAACGTGGCTTTATTCGTGCTGAAGTAGTTGCGTACGACGCGCTCCTCGAGTTTGGCTCAGAGCAAGCAGCTAAAGAAGCTGGAAAGGTTCGTTTAGAAGGAAAAGAATACCTCATGCAAGATGGGGATGTCGTTCATTTCCGATTTAATGTATAAAATGTTTCACGTGAAACAAATTTCTTTAACTAAAAAAACACACTTTTCGAATGGAGAAAGGTGTGTTTTTCTATGGGGACTTGCTAGGTAAGCAAAAGACCGTAAAAGCTTTTCACTTCACGGTCTTAATATGTTAAATAAATGAAAAGTATCCCAGAACTTCTCTCAAAAGTATGAAATACCAATTTTAACCACCAAAATATCTTATCACAATGAAAAAGCTCCCCATCACAGGGAGCTTTTTTCATTTAAACAGATAATCAATAATTTTATCACCAGTCGCGACTCGTTCGCCTTTAAACGGAAATGCATGCATATGGGTGGCAGGATTGAAATTTAGTTCAATAATGGCCGCATTTTGATAATTAGTTGGGTTAGGTGGTACGATTATATCAACGCCGCAAATGCTTGCATCAACAACTTTTGTTGCACGAACAGCTAAATCTTTATAGTAAGAATCCATCTCGTCGGTCACATTAATACTATCTCCGCCAGTACTAATATTTGAGTTTTCACGGAGATAGACAGTCTGATTCAAGTTTGGGATATCCTCCCAAGTTAATTGTTGTTGTGAAAGCATTAACGTTTCCTCAGGTCCCTGTTGAATTTTTTCAAGCGGTTTTAAATGATCAGTTCCACGAAGAGGATCAGTATTTTTTTCTACCACAAGTTCACGAACCGAGTGGATTCCGTCACCAACCACATTGGCTGGAATACGTTTGAGCACAGCAACAACCTCGTCACCCATTACAAGGAAACGATATTCATCACCCGGAATGAATTCCTCAATCATAATCGCAGAGTCGTGACTGAATGCAATTTTAATAGCTTCTTCAAACGCTTCTTTTGTGAAAAAATTTTTAAAAATGCTGATGCCTACACCGTAGTTCGTCGATTTAGGCTTAATCACAATTTGTTTTCCTTCGAAATTTGAATAGCTAAGAAGAGCCTCTTCTAGCTTCGTATGATTTTCTCCAAAAGGAACGTGAATGTTATTTTCAGCCAAAATACGTTTTGTGACCACTTTATTTTCCATCACAAGTACCGTCACATAATTATCTTTAGACGTTTTAGTTGCTTGCTTTACAATTTCACTCTTACCACCAAGCGACAAACGTAAAAAGTTTTCCGACCGGTCTAAAACATCGACCTTTACGCCTTTTTTCCAAGCAGACTTCCATAAAATTTGCGTTGAAAGCTCCATATCTTCCGCACCAATAAAACGGTAAGCTTCCGCATCTGCTTCTTTCAGTGATTCCTTAGCGACATCTAAGTGGAAGTTTAAGAAACCAAATTCTTTAATCTTTGCTATGATTTGAGCGGCAATCGTTTTTGAAGGATCCATTAAGCGTTCTTTCTGAAGTAAAATCACATTTTCAAGCTCTTTATTATTAGGTATTAGCTCAGAGAGAAAAGCCGACATTTTGTTCAATTCAAGAAGACCTGCTTCTGAAAACGGGATTTCCTTATGGTTACAATCCATGATGGGTGGCCTAGAAAGACCAGAAAGTGCTATCTTCTCTTCGTTTTCATCAGATACTTGTTGATTGTCTGGACAAAGCCGATTATTTTCAGAAAGCAAGCCAGTAATTAAAAAGAGATGAATAAAATGTAATGTTTCTTTAGAAATCCCATTTTTTTCAAGTGGATTTAAATCGATTGCACGGATTTCAATATATTCCACACCCTGTTCAGCCAGACTTTCAAGCGTTTGGTCGGTATGACTATTTTTTAACCGAATGGGGTTGTAAAATTCACGCATACTATTAATTTGACCATTTTCAATGTGGCGAGCGATAGAGGAAATATACCCGTCAAAAGAGTCGTAATCGACATGCAAGGATTCCTTGTTTTTATAGCCAATAGAGCTGTTTCGTAAGGAGATGCCGTCTTTTATAATCCACGCATTATCCGCAGTTTTTTCCGCATTAGAAGCCGTTGTAAAGCCGTCCATATAGGCAGGGCCGCCGCCCGTTAAATATATTAACAACCAGCGATTTTTCATAAAATATTTGGCCACTTTTAAATAAATCCGATTTTTAAATGCTTGGAGCGTCTCATTTTCCTCGCGAAACGCTTGAAAAAGCTCTTTTAAAAGCTCATCTGAAAATGAAAAATTGTAATGAATGCCAGATAAGAGCTGGATTTTCTTACCATATTCCACCGCTAAATGCTCGCGGTAAAGGCGATTTGGGTGATTTTCCGTCTGATACTCGGCAATTGGAATGTCTTCCTCAGGCGGAATAAGGGCAGGGTTGCTGCTTGGCCAAAGTTGTTCATTTTCAGAGAGCTCGAGTGAAACAATATTATGCAAATTTGTAATCGCATTGTACACATCATCCACTGAATCACAGACAGGCGTAATCATCTCAACCTGGCTTTCTGAAAAATCGGTTTTAATATATGGATTCTCTTCTTTTGGTCCAAAAACGGGAGGGTGGTTTGTTAGCGCTAGATGCCCGCTAGGCGTCACGCGTAAGTTTTCCTTCTCCAATCCAAAATGTCCCGAAAAAAGTTGTTTAACTAAACGAGGATTTTTTTTAATAAAAGAAATATATTCTGAATCTAAATTAATCATGCTTTCACCTCAGGCGCGTTTATTTTCATACTCAATATTACAACAAAGCGAGTGAATAGTATAACAATTGGTTTGTGAAATACTTTAATAGTTGTACTAATTTCATGTATAATAATTGGGTGAGTATATTTGGGGGAGGAATGGGATGACATGCGCGTAGAGAACATCAAAAAAGTTATTGATGACAACATTGTATTACAAAATATTTCTTTTGAACTAAAGCCAGGTGAAATTACAGCGCTTATCGGACGAAATGGTGTTGGGAAAACTACGTTATTTAGTACGATAGTTGGAATTTTTTTGCCAGATGAAGGGAAAGTCACAATTGCTGGTGAAAACATTTTAAATAAACCAGCCTTAAAGCGAGAAATTTTCTTTTTAGAAGATAGTATGAATTATTTTAATTCTCATAATGTAAAGACGATTGTGAAGTTATATCGCGCCATTTATACAGACTTCGATGAATTTTATTTTCAAGAATTAATGGAACGATTTGATATGAAGATGGACACAAAAATCATTTCTTTTTCAAAAGGTAGAAAAGCATTATTTTTTATGATTTTAGCGTTTTCCTTGAATGTGAAATATTTACTTTTAGATGAGCCGATGGAAGGGCTTGATGTGATGATTAAACGCGAAATTTTGAATTTTATTTTAGAACAGGCAAAGGAGAAGAATACGAGTGTCATGGTCGCTTCGCATCGCCTAGACGAGCTAGATGAAATTGCTGACCGCGTTTTACTATTAAAAGGGGCATCGCTTGAGCTTGATTTATATTTGGAAGAATTTAGACAGCAGACAATGAAAGTTCAAGTCGCATTCAAGACAAAAGGAGTACCAGATTTTGTGAAGCGGGAAGCAAAACTGCTTTACCGGAATGGACGAATTTATACGATTTACGTCACACAAGATAAAGAGGGTTTTTTAGAGCAATTAAAACGAGAACAAGTCCTTTTACTGGAGGAAATGACCATGACGATGGAGGACATTTTTACCTTTTATTTAGCAGAAGAAAAGATTTCATACTTAGAGTTATGAGGAGGGGGAAAAATATGTTTTCAAAGGGATTATGGTACAAGGAGTGGCAAAGTGCTAGATGGATTTTGTGCCTTCTTGTCGCAGTGTTTTTTATCGGAATTTTTGGTGGAATGATGACAGATGCGAATACGTGGGCTGATACGCGTGATTACTATCATTCTGAGAGCTTTCAAAAGGAACAGGAAAGTGATCCTGATTTGCAGCTTTCTAAAGAAGAAATAAAAACAAATTTAACAATTGTTTATTTAAACCCACTATTTCCAGAGCTAGTTAATTCGAAATATGAAGATATAAGCCCTTATTACATATCTTTTACAGGATCGATTTTTTTCGACATTATTAAAATCGCTGTTTTTGCTCTAGGTTTGTTCATTGTTGCCTTTGAGCGCTTTACACGAAAAAATCGCTTTACCGCCATGCTACCTTACAAAAGAGGACATGTTATATCAGTAAAAATATTACTTGGAATCAGCGCGATTACGGTAGGGCTTCTTGGTTCTCTGGGAGCGGGAATACTTTACTTTCAAGTTAAAATACCGGCCGAGTATCTTGACTGGGAAAAAACGAAATTATTTTACGACATTTTGGGAGCCTACCTATGTTTTATTTTAATCTTTCTCGTAGCCGTCATTATCGGCTTATGTATAGCTTCGCCTGTCGCGAGCGTTTTAATTGGCGTTGGGGCGCTTCTTTTCCCAGTCTTACTTGTTTCCAGCCTAGATAAAGTTTATATGATTTTACATCGGAATGCGGGCGACTTAAATATGTCATCGCTCATTTTACATGAGGATTATTTGAAAATTTTTTCCCCATTTGATACGCAGTTAAAATCAACTGGGCCTCTTTGGTTCTTTTTCGCACTCATCATTGCCTTCATTATATTTGCTATTTGGCTATTTAATAAGCAAAAATTAGAGCGCAATGGGCAATTATTTGCGTTTGGCTGGGTGAAATGGCTCGTCTATTTCTTTTTTGCGCTAAGTTCGGGTCTATTTGTTGCCAATGCTGTTGATGGCAATACAGAAAGCGGCATCTCCTTGTCTCTTTATTTCAGTATTGCGATTATCGTTCTTTTCATCGCATTTTTCATGGCAATCTTTATTGTTCGGCGCTACAATGCTTATTTTCAAATGGCAAAATCAAGTTGAAATAATATCGCGTTTTAGAAAAAGTTTAGGTATAATAGAGTTTGTAGGAAAAGAAAACAGCTTGAAATTAGGAGGAATTAATTTAGTGACTACTGAAACGACAAACATTTCTTTAGCCGAGCAAAAAGAAAAGCTCACAAAAAAGAACTTGCAATATGTACAGGAAGTTGAAAAACATTTACGTCAAACAGACTATCCAGAAGCGCAACAAGAGAGCATCCTTATCGAAATGACAGAAAAAATTTTAGCGGAACAAAAACAAGGTGTAACCGCCCGCAAATTGTTTGATTTAACACCTACAGAATATGTCACTTCTTTGACGGTTAAAGCAGCACGTGCTGAAGAGGCGCCGAATACAAGTAAATGGTGGCTTGGCTTGGACGGGGGACTTCTCGTTCTAGGAGCAATGATGCTTATTTCTGGATTAAGTGCTTTCTTCCAAGGCCAAACTTTAGGATTAGCCGTTTTACTTATAACGGGTATCATTGGTGGTTTTGCCATGATTATCTTGCGTCGTTATGCAACGGAAATGCGTGCAGGAAGAAAGGGCGGGACACTTCGCTACATATTAATGGCCGTCCTAGTTATCGCACTTTGGATGTTTATTATGACGATTGTTCAAATTACAGTTCCGCCAGCAATTAACGTCGCGCTAGATCCAACTGTTATGGTCATCGCAGGCGCTGCTATTTTAGCACTTAGATGGTACATTAAGAGAAAGAAAAACATTCCATCATTATAAAGTACAAGCTAAGCAGGTTGATTTCAGCCTGCTTTCTATAATTATTTCCCGGGAAATAATTATTGTCGATTAAGGGGGAGATAAGATGTTTTCCTATGAAATCATTAAGCAGTTTACAGAAACAGAACAACATTTATACCGTTTTATTATGGAAAACCGGGATAAAGTTATGTTTATGCGAGTAAGAGAACTTTCAGAAGCAACACACGTTTCACCAGCTTCCATTGTTCGTTTTACACGCAAGCTTGGATTTGATGGTTTTTCAGAGTTTAAAGTTCAATTAAAACAAGAAGCTAAGTTGAATAGTAAACGAAAGACAGCAGATACAGTTGAGATTTTGGAAGAATTTTTTGAACGAACATTGAATCGAGACTATGACAAGCAATTGGATGCTGCTGTTCATATGATTCAGCAAGCTAGCCTAGTTGTATTTTTTGGCATAGGAACATCAGGAATTCTCGCGGAATATGGTTCTCGCTATTTCTCCAACTTGAAAAAAAGGACTTTTTATATTAAAGACCCGTTTTATCCGAACCCCGGGGAACAATTTGAGAATGCGGTTATGATTATTTTATCGGTTTCTGGTGAAACAGACCAAGTTCTTTTGCAAGCACAGAATATGCGTGAATACGGCAGTAAAATTATTAGCATTACGAATACAACAAAGAACACACTAGCAGGACTTTCGGATGTAAATATCCCTTACTTTGTGACACCGGAAATGGTCGATCGAACGAATATTACAACTCAAATTCCAGTGTTGTTTTTGTTAGAATCAATGGCGAAACGTACATATAATCGAGAACACGCATAAAAAAATCAGACTGCTGTTTGTTAGCAGTCTGATTTTTTAGTGTTACGTCTTTTTATACAAGTTTAGCGATCAATTTGCGATCTCTGGCTTTGTTTTTTCAGCCGATTCTGTTGCTTTAGCGTCCATCGCGGCATCAGAAGCTGCTACTTTATTCGAAATAATAACAAATGGCAAGTAAATGACGGTCGCAATGGCTAGACAGAGCAGGCCAACAAGTAGTGCTAGCCAATTTCCACCCGTTCCAAGGAATGGAATTAGTGGACCTGGAGTAGTCCAAGGTACCTGATAGGCAATCGGCGGAATAATTTTCGTTGCAACAAAGAAATAGCCAACTAGTGTAGTAACTGCTGGTACGACAATGAATGGAATGAACATAATCGGATTTAATACAATAGGTAAACCAAAAATAACAGGTTCGTTAATATTGAATAGCCCTGGTGCAATGGAAAGTTTGGCAATATCGCGATGATCAGCTCGGCGAGAAGCGATAAAGATAGCAATCAAAAGCCCAAGAGTCATTCCAGAACCACCGTAGTTTGAGAAAGCATCGTTTAAGCCAGCCCAAGTTGCTGGATACGGAGCCCCCCAAGCCGATCCATGTTCAGAAACATAAGATAAGTTTGCAAGATTAGGCTCAGTAAAAATAGTGTCACGAATCGCAGCTACCGTATTTGGACCATGAATACCAAGAATCCAAAGTAAGTTTGAAATAAAACCAAGAATTAGGACGGAGTAGACGTTTGTCCCCATATCCTTAAGAGGGGACTGGATTACTTTGTACACCAAATCATGAAGTCCCGCTGGAGCAATCAATGAAATGAGGTAATTTAATACAGAAAAAAGAATCATAACAATAATAACAGGTACAAGTACTCTAAAAGAGCGAGAAACCGCTGGTGGCACTTGTGGCGGCATTTTAATAGCTAATCGCTCGTTACGTGCCAAACGACTGAAAACTTCCCCCGTAATAAGACCAACGATTAAGGCAACAAAAAGCCCCTGAGCACCTAAAAATTTGATTGTTAAGTAAGCTTGTTCCTCAACCAACGTATACGGTGTGTAGATGATGAAAAAAGCCCCAATAGCAGTAAGACCACATAAAAGCTCATCCTGCTTAAAGAAAATCGCCAAGTTTCGTGCCACTAAAAAAACAATCAAAATGGCCATTATATTGGTGGAGCCCTGCAAAATCGGAGCAAAAATAGCTTGCGCCTCCGCTAAATTGGGAAAAATCTTTCCAAGAAATAAAATTTTAGCGATGAACCCATCTGGAGATAAAACTGCAAAGTTAAGTAGAATAATGATGGAACCAGCCATAATTAAAGGAAAAACTAAAATAAAAGCATCACGAATGGCTGCAATATGACGTTGCGAATTTAACTTGTTTGCAACGGGAACCAAAAAACGCTCCATACCATGTTCAAATTTAGTCATCATACTCATTTAAAAAACCTCCCATTTTTTTTAATTCTTTTGAATTGCAGCAAGCGCCTTCGTTAAGACCGCAGCACCGTTCATTTTACCATAATCTAGCATATCAATAACGGTTACAGGTATGCGCCCAGCAGCCATTTCTTTTATTTGTTTCTCCTGATAGCGAACTTGAGGACCGAGCATGACAATATCGACATCATTTATCTTATTGCTTGCCTCAGAAATCGAAAGTGCTTCAATTGCAACTTCCTCCCCAATTTCCTTTGCGTGCGCTTTCATTTTCTCGACAAGTAGACTTGTGGACATTCCTGCCGCACAGACAAGTAAAATTTGTTTCATTTTAAACCTCCTATTTTTTCTCCGCCCAAGCGAAGAGGGCGGAGTTAATAACACTTAATTCTTCATTTCGCGTTCAATATTTCGTCCGTTTTCTTGAATCGTCCTTTTATACCAAAAATAACTATCCTTTTTGTAACGCGCGAGCTCTTTTTCATTTGTTTCATCGCGGTCCACATACACAAAACCATAGCGTTTTTGATAGCCATTTAGCCAGCTAAGTAAATCTGTAAAGCTCCATGTACAGTAACCAATCATTTCGACGCCATCAGTAATAGCTTCCTGAATGGCATATACATGACTACGAATATAATCAATGCGATAGTCGTCATGGATTTCCTTATTTTCAGTAAGAGAATCGTATTCACCGAGTCCATTTTCCGTAATCATAATTGGCAAGCGGTAGCGGCTTGTGATACGCCTAAGCCCAATTCGGAGCCCAGTCGGATCAATATCCCAGTCCCAATTTGTCTTTTCCAAATACGGATTGTTCACATGTTTTGAAACCCCCGGGATTCCGCTTTCCTCCGTAGTCCCTTTTTTACCAGTCGTATTCATTTTCCCAGCCCCAACCCCGTCTCTTGGGTTGAAAGCATTGGTCATCGTGCGGTAGTAGTTAACACCCATAAAGTCTGGACGACCGCGTTTTAAAAGCTCCATATCGCCAGGGTGAATAGTAGGTGCAAGATCATTTTCAACGAGCCAGTTCCAAGCGGCAATAGGATATTCACCAAATGTATAAACATCCATCCAGAAATATGCATTTAGCTCTTCGTTATCGAGAGCTGCTAAAACATTTTTTGGATTGGCGTCAATTGAATAGCTTGGACCATAAGCGAAACTAGGTCCAATTTTCCCGTCTAGACCAAGTTCGCGGTACTTATTAATCGCGGAGGCGTTCGCCAAGTTTGCGATATGATTTGCTTCATACATGCGTTTTAAGTCCGAAACCCCAGGTGGGTGATACTCCAATTGATAACCATGCGTAATAAATACATTTTGTTCATTTAACGTCACCCAGTGCTTCACCCGGTCCCCGAAGCGTTTAAACAGCACTTCCGCATAATCAGTAAAGTCTTGAATAATACGCCGAGATTCAAAACCGCCGTATTCATCTTGTATGCCTTGCGGAATATCCCAATGATAGAGTGTTACAACAGGCTCTATCCCGTAAGAAATGAGCTCATCAATGAGGTGGTCATAAAACTGCAAGCCTGCTTCATTTACCGCACCATTGCCACGGGGAATAACGCGGCTCCAAGCTACTGAGAAACGATATGCCTGAAGACCTTGTTCTGCCATCAATTTAACATCTTCTTTGTAACGATGATAATGATCAACAGCGACATCTCCATTTGTTCCTTTGTACGTTTTACCAGGTATTCTTACAAATTTATCCCATACGGATGGTCCTTTCCCGTCCGTATCCCAAGCCCCTTCAACTTGATAGGCTGCTGCTGCAGACCCCCATAAGAAATCTTCTGGAAAGGGTTTTAGCTTTTTATGCTCCATATTGAAACCTCCATCATTAAACTTGTTATATTCAATGTAAGCGATTAATTTCAAAACGTAAATACTTTCAAGCTTTTCTGGTCATTGTTTCACTCAACTGGTAAAATTTTCAGTGGTGAAACAAAGTGTTTCATTGACAATTGACTTAGACTAAGTTATTCTTTAGGAAATAAAGTTAAAGTGAGGTGAGATTAATGTTTCTTTCAAAGGCACAAGCAAGTTTAGTTGAGTTTTTATATATTGTTCGTGCGCTTTTTTCCATTTTCGCGTTTACTGGGGACAAGTCTGCCCAATTTTTAGTAAATGCATAGATGGAATTTGAAGAGAAGCATGGATCTCGTTTTGAATAAATGGGAAAGCACCAGGCGCTTGTCTGGTGCTTTTTTTTGCGTATAAAAATGTTTCACGTGAAACATTCATGCCTCTTTTAAGTGTATGAAGGAGGAACAAATATGAAAATTATTGATTTAAATCAAGTAAGTAAGAGCTTTGCAGGAGATAATATTTTAACGAATATTTCTATGCAAATCATGGAAGGCGAACATGTTGGCCTCATTGGACGAAATGGGGAAGGGAAAAGTACTATATTGAAAATTATTGCGGGTATAGAGAATGTTAACCGTGGGGATGTGACGCGAAAGAAAGGATTGCAAATAGGAATGCTTCATCAATTTCAAGAGAAACAAGATGATGCTACAGTTTATGATGTTTTAAAAAGTAGCTTTTCTGATTTGCTTGAAATGAGTTCTCAAATGGCATATCTGGAAAACCAAATGGCAACGGATACATCGGCTAAAATAATGGACCGATATGGGGCTTTGCTTGCAGCATTTGCCGAACAAGGGGGGTATGAAATTGAATCCGAAATTGCAAAGGTAATGAATGGTCTAGGCATCGCTTCTTTACAAACTAAAAAATTCAAAGATTTAAGCGGAGGTGAAAAAACCAAAACGGCATTAGGCGTTCTTTTATTACAAAAAAACGATTTAATTTTACTAGATGAACCAACCAATCACTTGGATTTAAAAGCAGTGATGTGGTTGACACAATATCTACAGCGCTATAAAGGCGCGATTTTAGTTGTATCTCATGACCGATATTTTTTAGATGAAATTGTTTCAAAAATGATTGAACTAGAAAATCAAGAATTAATCACGTACCACACCAATTTTTCAGGTTATTTAAAGGAACGTGAAGAGCGGATTTTAAGAGAGTTTCAAGCGTATAAAGACCAACAGAAAAAGATTAAGAAAATGAAACAGGCGATTAAGCAGCTTAGAGAATGGGCGATACAAGCCAATCCGCCAAATGATAGCTTCTTTAGGCGAGCCAAAAGTATGGAACGAGCGCTTGAGCGAATGGAGAGACTAAAACGTCCTGTTTTAAGTCAAAAAGAAATGCAGTTGCAGTTTGAGGAGGCAAAGCGAAGCGGGGAAGATGTTGTCTTGTTTGACGAGGTGACGAAATCGTTTCATGATAAGGTTTTGTTTGAAAATGTTAATTTGCATATTCGTGAGGGAGAACGTGTTGCAATTATTGGTGATAATGGTGTTGGGAAGTCGACGCTTCTTCGCATGATTTTAGGCGAGGAGCTACCAAGTAGGGGGTCTGTAAAAGTTGGAAGCAACGTAAAAATCGCTTATTTGTCGCAACAAATGGCTGAAATTTCTGGTGATGAGACTGTGCTTGAAGCTTTCCGCAAAGATGTACATGTGCCAGAAGGTGAAGCACGAAATATGCTGGCGAGTTTTATGTTCTATCAGGAGATGGTTTTTCAAAGAGTTGAACAACTAAGCGGGGGCGAGCGCATGCGTCTTCGATTAGCCAAGTTTATTAATCAACCAGTCAATACGCTTATTTTAGATGAACCAACCAATCATTTGGATATAGTTTCGCGTGAGGTGCTTGAAGAAGCGATTCGGCAATTTAAAGGGACATTAATTGTCATATCACATGATCGTTATTTTATTGATGAAACTTGTTCGCGGACACTTTACTTGCATAATAAAATATTAAACAGCTATGAAGGAAGTTTTTCAAGATTTATAGAAAAAGTTATATTATAACAAAAATAAGCTGTTTTTTGTGACTTTTTTGTGAAAATCGTTAATTTATAAGTTAATTTTGCAAAAAAAAGTTTAACAAAATTGGCAGAAGTGGATTATGATTTTAGTTGAAAGAAACTACAAAGAGGAGTTTTTTATGATGTATACTAGAGAGAATCAAGCCACTCAGATTTCAGAAGATGAAATATTAACCTTTTGCAAGCGTGAAAAGGACTTTAATAAACATGCTAAAATGATTCTTTTTAAGAAGAATCAAACTATTTTTGCTGAATCAAACTTAGAAGAAAAAGTATATTTTCTAGTTGCTGGAACAATGATGTTAAACCTTAGCTTTGAAGAGAAATCGCGACAAGAGTTAACTTTAAAATTTTTAACTGATAGTGCTTTTTTTGTTCCAGAGGCACTTGTACAATTTAATCCAACTATCCGTGTAGATATTAAGTCTTTGACAAACGGGGCATGTTGGGAAATTAGTCGTTCTTTTTTAAATCGTATTTTAACACGCACAGGTTTAGATTTGAGCTTTTTTTCCAATCAGACGGAACGATTTTTGCAAATGACGATGGAGCATTTAGTTAAAAATACGCTATCTAAGGAAGAAAGAATTCGAGCTTGTATTGCTCAAATTGGACTAGAACTTGGTAGAGAAGATGAACAAGGTCAATTTATCTTGCCCTCAGAAATTACTCAGCCGATTTTAGCCAAGTATTCAACGGCGACGCGTGAATTTGTTGCGCTAACACTTGCACGACTTGTACAAGAGGATATTTTACATGTCAGACCAAAGCCGTGGGTCATAAAAGATATTCATCGTCTTTAAAAAATGCACTTTTTCCTTCTATGATTTAAAATAGAGGGAGGAGGTGCTTTTCTATGAAGATACGTTTAGTACAAGGTGATATTACAAAACAGACGACCGATGCGATCGTAAATGCCGCAAACAAAACACTCCTTGGCGGTGGCGGTGTAGATGGTGCCATACACCAAGCAGCTGGTCCCGAATTGCTTTTGGCTTGTAAAAAGATTGTGCAAAAAATTGGAAGCTCTGCAACTGGTGAGGCCGTTATCACCGAAGGATTCCAATTGCCGGCAAAATATGTTATTCATACAGTCGGACCAATTTGGCAAGGTGGGGATAAGCGCGAACCCAATTTACTCGCTTCTTGCTACTGGAAATCGCTTGACCTTGCAGCTTATAAGGAGCTAAAAAGTATTGCATTTCCTAATATTTCAACGGGTATTTATCAATTTCCAAAGGAACTAGCGGCTGAGGTTGCTATAGAAACAGTTTCCGAATGGTTATCTGCAGAGCCAGAAACTTCCTTAGAGGAAATTTGTTTTGTATGTTTTGATGTGGAAAATTATCAATTATATGATGTGAAGTTACGAGAAAAAGGTTTATTAAAATAAAAAAGTGAAATTCTTAGGAAACCTTCATATTATTCACAGTAAATTTTAGGGAAACATGGTTAATATATAGTCATAAGCTAACAACAAAACATTTTCATTTCCCCAAAATGAAAATCCCAAAACTCCCTTTTTTGACCAACGTGGTTTCCTCCCTTTCTCCACGTTGGTTTTTTTGTGCATAAAATGATTGATTTAGGGAATACTTAGAAGTGAGAATAAATTTGAATGAAAGAAGGAAGAATCATGGAACGACAAGAGAAAATACAAATTTTGAAAGACATTGTAGGAATTGATTCAACAAATGGAAATGAAGAAGCAGTAGCGGATTATTTAGCTAAAGTTTTAGAGCGTCATAACATTCCATCTCAAAAACTAATGTTTGCTGAAAAACGGGCAAACTTAATTAGTCAAATTGGGGACCCAAATGGTCGTGTTTTGGGGTTTTCAGGACATATGGATGTAGTTGATGCCGGAAATTTAGCAGATTGGGACACACCTCCATTTGAAGGAACTGAACGGGACGGAAATTTATATGGTCGCGGAGCAACGGATATGAAATCCGGGCTAGCGGCTCTTATTATCGCAATGATTGAACTTGAGGAAGAAAATATTTCTTTGGATGGAGAAATTAAGTTACTTGCAACTGTCGGTGAGGAAGTAGGAGAGTTAGGTGCTAAACAGTTAACTGAGGAAGGATATGCCGATAATTTAGATGGTCTAATTATCGGAGAACCGAGCGGGCATAATATTGTCTATGCGCACAAGGGATCGATGAATTACACGATTACCTCTTTTGGAAAGAATGCCCATAGTTCGATGCCTGAACTTGGGATTAATGCAATTGATAATTTAAGACTTTGTTATAATGCACTAGAAAGTTATGTTCAAACAATACAAAAGGAAAATACCATTTTAGGAAAATTCATTCATAATGTCACCATCATTGAAGGTGGAAATCAAGTAAACAGCATTCCTGAGAAAGCCTATATGCAAGGGAATATTCGAACAATTCCAGAAGTGAACAATGAAGAAGTGAAACAAAGGTTTGCTGAAATCTTGGAGCAGTTAAACGCGCAAGAGCAAGTTCATTTAGAGCTAACTTGGGATTATGATAAGCAACCAGTGTTTAGTGAGGCGGACTCTAAACTTGTTAAAATCGCTCAAAACGTGGCCAAAGAACTTATTGGAGAAGAAATGCCACTTCTTGGAGTTTCAGGGACAACAGATGCAGCAGAATTTACAAAATCAAAAAAAGAATTTTCAACGATTATTTTTGGACCGGGTAATGATACGCCGCACCAAGTGAACGAATATGTTAGTATCGCCAACTACCTAGAAATGATTGATGTATATAAACAAATCGCGATTCGCTTTTTGAATGAAAAGAAATAAATCATTTTCTTAGTAAATTTTCATTTTTTTCACAGTAGAATTTAGGGAAGACTCGGTAATATATAGTCATAAGCTAACAACAAAACATTTTCATTTTCCCCTTTTAAATGAAAATCCCAAAACTCCCTTTTTTGACCAGTGTGGTTCCTCCCTTTTCCACACTGGTTTTTTCATGCCTTATTAAAAACCGAAAATATATTTAAAAGTTCATTTTCTTAATGAATTTTCATTTTTTTCACAGCAGAATTTAGGGAAGACTCGGTAATATATAGTCATAAGCTAACAACAAAACATTTTCATTTTTCCCCTTTTAAATGAAAATCCCAAAACTCCCTTTTTTGACCAACGTGGTTTCCTCCCTTTTTCCACGTTGGTTTTTTCATGCCTTTTTACAGGTCAAAACAAGGTTTTATAACTTTTTCGCGATTATCCATTTTGCCTATTTTATGTTACACTTTTAAATAGACTAGATACGAAAAAGGAGGCGTATGTGTTGCTCAAACAGGCAGAAGAAGTTTTACAAAAGAGCTTTGGCTATACGTCATTTCGCTCGGGACAAAAAGAAGCGATTGAACAGCTTTTAAATCGGCAAGATACACTTGCGATTATGCCAACAGGAGGCGGAAAGTCACTATGCTATCAAATTCCAGCACTAGTGTTTGATGGGCTAACAATTGTTGTGTCACCGCTTATCTCCCTAATGAAAGATCAGGTCGATGCGCTCCGTGCGGCGGGGATCTCGGCGACGTTTATAAATAGTACATTATCTGTTCGGGAAGTAAATGAAAGGTTAAACTTGGCACGGACTGGAAACCTTAAAATGCTTTATATTGCACCTGAGCGATTAGATACACCACAATTTCAAAATCTTTTAAATGAAATGGAGATTTCCCTTTTTGCAATTGATGAGGCACACTGTATCTCACAGTGGGGACATGATTTTAGGCCAAGCTATTTAAAATTGTGTGACTATTTAAATGATATGAACGAAAGACCACTCATTATCGCTTTGACAGCTACCGCAACGCCAGACGTTTCTGAGGATATTTGCAATTTGCTCGGCATTCAAAATGGAAATGTGATCAAAACAGGGTTTTCTAGGGACAATTTAGCTTTTCAAGTCGTAAAAGGCCAAGATAAGGATAAATATTTGTTAGATTATTTGGCAGAAAATCGTAGTGAATCGGGCATTGTGTATGCTGCCACACGCAAAGAAGTTGAACGAATTGCAGGTTTTTTAAATAAAAATGGCGTTTCGTCTGGGATGTATCACGGGGGCATGAGTGATTTGGAGCGTGATGAGACACAAAATGCTTTCCTTTTTGACGAAAAAAGAGTGATTGTAGCAACAAATGCATTTGGCATGGGGATTAATAAATCGAATGTACGCTTTGTTTTGCATTATAACATTCCGCGCAACATGGAGGCCTACTATCAAGAAGCAGGGCGTGCGGGACGCGACGGAGTGCCAAGTGACTGCATTTTGCTTTTTTCGCCGCAAGATACGCATATTCAGCAGTTTTTGATTGAACAGTCAGAGCTCAAAGATGAGCGAAAGGAAAATGAATATCGCAAGCTGCGGCAAATGTCGGGGTACGGGTATACAGAGATTTGTTTGCAAAAATATATCGTTCAGTACTTCGGTGAGGACGAGGAAAACTGCGGGAAATGTAGTAATTGTTTGGATACTCGTGAGGAAAAAGATATTACGGTTCAAGCGCAACAAGTATTTTCTTGTGTGAAACGTATGGGTGAGCGCTTTGGAAAAGTACTCGTAGCTAAAGTTTTAACTGGCTCGAAAGACCAAAAAGTGAAGCAATGGCATTTTGACAAGCTTAGTACGCATGGCTTAATGAAGGGCATGTCACAAAAAGATGTTTTGCAACTCATCGACTATTTAACGGCGGAAAAATATTTGCAGCCGGCTGATGGACAATTTCCATCACTTTATTTGACGGAAAAAGCCATTCGGGTATTGAAATCGGAACTAATTGTTATGCGAAAAGAGGCCAAACAGGCGACGCGTGTTATTCTCGATGTGGATGAGACGTTATTTGAGTCGTTGCGCGAGAGAAGGCGAGAGCTTGCTGTGCGCGATAAGGTGCCACCGTATATCATTTTTTCTGATGAAACGCTACGTGAGATGTGCCAATTTTTACCGCAAAATGAAGCGGACATGTTGAAAATTAAAGGTGTTGGGGCGGTTAAGATGGAAAAATACGGCTTTGAATTTTTAACACTTTTACAAAATGAACAAAATGGAGTGAATGTAGAATGACAAAAACGGTAGTGCTTGCTGAAAAGCCCTCTGTTGGTAAGGATATTGGACGCGTTTTACATGCGCGTGGAAATAGTAAGAGCGGTTTTTTGGAAGGCGATAAGTATATTGTGACGTGGGCTCTTGGGCATCTCATTACGCTGGCAGATCCTGAGATGTATGACGCAAAATTTAAGAGCTGGGATATGGCAGATCTCCCCATTTTACCCGAAAAAATGAAGTTAGTGCCGATTAAGGAGACTCGTCGGCAATATGAGACGGTGAAGAAACTTTTGCTTAGAAAGGATGTCTCGGAGGTTGTGATTGCGACTGATGCGGGGCGCGAGGGCGAACTTGTTGCCAGGTGGGTGCTTGATTATGCGAAAGTTCGTAAACCCGTTAAGCGCTTGTGGATTTCATCTGTGACAGATAAGGCAATCCGAGCAGGCTTTAAAAATTTAAAGCCTGGAAAAAACTATGAAAATCTTTACCACTCAGCAGTTGCTCGTTCGGTTGCGGACTGGGTTGTTGGGATTAATGCAACACGAGCTTTGACAACAAAATTTAATGCACAACTTTCTTGTGGGCGGGTTCAAACGCCGACGCTTGCCATGATTGCAGCTCGCGAGGAAGAAATTCAAAAATTTAAGCCGAGGGAGCATTATACGCTTGAAGCTGTCACGGAAAATGGTACTTTTGCTTGGAAAGAGGGACAAGTTTTTGATAAGGAGCGAGTCGAAACGCTTTTAAAAAATTTACGTGGTGCTGACTTAAATGTGACAAGTGTTGAAGTGAAAGAGAAAAAAAGCTTTTCACCTGGATTGTATGATTTAACTGAACTTCAACGCGACGCGAACCAGCGCTATGATTTCTCAGCGAAAGAAACGCTAAATTTAATGCAAAATTTATATGAGCGTCATAAAGTGTTGACCTACCCACGTACAGATTCGCGCTATCTTTCGGATGATATCGTTCCTACTTTAAAAGAGCGCCTTGAAGGTTGTGGGGTGGGCGAATATGCGAAATTTGCCCGAAGCATTATCGGGAAAGGCATAAAAGCGAATAAGTCTTTTGTTGATAACCGCAAAGTTAGTGATCACCACGCAATTATTCCAACTGAGGAAACCGTGTCACTTGGCGATTTATCGGATAAAGAACGAAAAATTTATGACCTTGTCGTCACACGCTTTCTAGCAGTGCTTTCTGAACCTTATGTATATGAGGAAACGAGTGTCGAAGCGGAAATAGAAAAAGTTGCTTTTTCTTTAAAAGGAAAAGTAGTGAAGTCACTTGGTTGGAAAGCGGTAGCTGGACGTCATGACGAGGCGGACACAGTAACAAAAATGAAAGTCGGTGACAAAATCTCTGTCAGACAAGTTCAAATTCGTTCTGGAAAAACCAAACCACCAGCAAGATTCAATGAAGCGACACTACTTTCAGCAATGGAAAACCCAAGTAAATATATGGCGACTTCCGACAAGAGTTTAGCAAAAACACTCGGTGAAACAGGCGGACTTGGCACAGTAGCAACACGTGCAGATATTATCGAAAAACTTTTCAACAGCTTCTCTTTGGAAAAACATGGAAAAGAAATTCAAATTACATCAAAAGGACGCCAATTATTGGACTTAGTTCCGTCTGATTTAAAATCTCCAGAATTAACGGCTATTTGGGAGCAAAAGCTATCGCAAATTGCATCTGGAAAATTGAATGAACAAAAATTCACAAGTGAAATGCGTGACTACGCTAAGAAAGCTGTTTTGGAAATCAAGCAAAACGACCGCAAGTTTAAGCACGATAATGTCACATCACAAAAATGTCCAGACTGCGGCAAGTTAATGCTGAAGGTTAAAGGTAAGCGTGGCACCATGCTAGTATGCCAAGACCGAGAATGCGGGCACCGCGAATCACTGTCGCGTGCGACTAATGCCCGCTGCCCAAATTGTCATAAAAAACTTGAATTAAAAGGGCAAGGAGATAAACAAATTTTTGTTTGTGGTACCTGTGGATATCGCGAGAAACTAAGCGCATTCAATGATCGTCGTGGCAAAGAGAAAAATAAAAATGTTTCTAAAAAAGATGTAGCAAAGTATATGAAACAACAAAATAAACAAGATGACGAACCATTTAATAATCCGATGGCTGAAGCTTTAGCTAAACTAAAATTGGATAAATAAGAGAGAGAATGTTTCATGTGAAACATTCTCTCTTATTTCTTTAGATTTATTTGTGATAAATTTTACAAAAAAATAACGAATTGGTAAAATAAAAGTAGAAATCCATTATGGGAAGGAAAAAGTATGTTAATTGAAATTGTGATGGCGTCACTGACCAATGTTTTTATTGTAATTACGGGTTGTTATATTATCAATAAAGTAATCCCAAACGAAAAAAAACTGAGTCTGACTTGGAAGACGCGAGGCTATATCGTTCTAGTTGCTTCTATTACAAATTTTGCGCTGATGTTTTTTGCCGTTAAGTTGCCAAGTGGGATTCAAGTGGATTTACGCTTTATTGTTTTTATGTTACTTGCTTACTATGTCGGTGCTTCGCCAGCGCTTCTAACCGCGCTTGTCGCTTGTGGTATCCGAATTTTTATTGGAGGCGGACTAAACGAAGCATCGTTATTTGGCGTTTTTTGCACAATAGTCGTTGCACTCCCACTTATTTTTATAGCTGTAAAACTTAGAAAAAGTAAGTGGCATCAAATTCAATCATTTTTAATTTTAAATACGATAGGCGTAACAATTTACACCACCACACTTTTCCTTTATTACGGATTTCAGTCATTTGTATTTTTAATCGGGGGGAGTATTTTTGTCGTTTCCTTCGTTGCACTCTTTAGCATCAAGTTCCTTATCAATGATATGCTAACAACGCGTCGCCTGCTTCGCGAAGAAGTTGAGTATGCGTATCGTGATTTTTTGACCGGACTCTATAATGTTCGGGCATTTAGCAACCGCACAAAAGAACTCGCGAAAAATCCAAAAGTTGAGACGCTCGCAATTTTTATTATGGATATTGATTTTTTTAAGAAAGTAAACGATACGTATGGGCACGCATCAGGTGACCGCGTACTCCAATCTATTGCGCAGACGATGAAAGTAAAGGTAGAAGAGCCTAGTAATCTCTTTCGGGTTGGCGGCGAAGAGTTTTGCTACCTACTACCCAATGCGCCTAGTGAAGTAGCTCGCCAAGTTGGTGAAGAAATTCGGTTGGCTATCCAAGAACATCCAATAACGCTTAGCTCAAGTGAAATTATTCAAACAACTATCTCTATCGGTATCGCAACAGGCGGAAAAAGCAGAAAGCAACTAAACAAGCTCTACCAATACGCTGACAAAGCGCTTTATGATGCCAAACATACTGGACGGAACAAAGTGGTTGTATATGAAAGTGAAGAAACAAAGACATTTATTGCTGATTAAATATTTTGCAAGGTAATCCGTGTCTTTATGCCTAAAAATGTAGAAAAGTTGTCACATATATACAGTGGTTTCTGTGTTATAGTGTTGTAGAAGGGAATTTATAAAAAAGGAGAATAGAGATATGAAAAGAAAAGCTTATCGAAATTCACCGGCTTTTGTCTTGTTAGCATGGGGGTCTTTTGTGACATTTTTGGCACTCATGATAATCGGTTTAGTGACACTAAAAGAGCCGTTGATGGTAAAAGGGTATTATCTAATGGGAGCTGTAGGACTTATTTCTTCTGCTTTCACAGTAGCGAAAGTAGTACGTGATAATCAAGAGGACGAGGAACGTTACAACCAAATGTTCCGCGCCATTGATCAAGCATCTGAACGAAAAGAACAAGAAACCGTTTAAAATGTAAAAACAAATTGGAAAGTTTTCAGCCTCCAATTTGTTTTTTTAAAATTACAATGTTTTTACAGGGGTTTTTAGCAAACTAAAAGCCTCTTTTTTGACTTCTTTTCCAATTTACGAAAAAATAAGAAGGAGAGGTGGTTTTAAAATGGAATCAAAACGGATTGTTTTAGAACGAAATGTTGCTATGGAAACGCGTGACGGGGTTACACTTATGGCAGATATTTACCGCCCAGAAGAAGGGGTTTATCCAGTTTTACTTACTAGGCTGCCTTACAGCAAGGAATACGGATTGAACTTTATGCGAGCAGAAATTTTGGCGGAGGCGGGCTATGTTGTCATTGTGCAGGATGTGCGTGGTCGCTATTCTTCTGGGGGGAAATTTGTACCTTATGTTGCTGAGGTTTCAGACGGGTTTGATACGATTAAGTGGGCGGCAAGCCTACCATATGCAAACGGCGAAGTGGGCATGTTCGGTCTTTCTTATTATGGTTACACGCAAATGCTTGCTGCGATTAGCGGAGCCCCTGAGCTAAAGGCTATCGCACCAGTCATGGCACAAAATAGTATGACGGATGTATTTAATGACCATAACGGGACGCTTGAACTTGGTATGTGGGAAACATGGAATTTAGAGTCAATGCTGCCGAATATGATTGTGCGAGGAAAATCACCAAAACAAACTGAACTTTTGAAAGAAGTAATGTGTAATTTAGACAATATTAATTCTTGGTACCATTTTAAGCCTTATAAAAAGTGGCCGCCGATTGTTCAAACAGGAGCGATGAATTATTTTTCGGAATTGCTCTCGCTTCGCGCAGATGATACGCACTGGAACGAAATTACGGTACGCGATCATTATGCACGTGTCAATGTACCGGGGCTACATATTGCAGGTTGGTACGACTGCTTTTTAGATAAAACCATTGCAAATTTTAAAAACGGGCATGAACGTGGTTTGGGAGATAAACTGATTATTGGGCCGTGGACGCATGCAAATTTCACACAGTATATTGGAAATCGGGATTTTGGGTCGGCAGCAAATAAATTTAGCGGACCAAGTATGCATAAATTACATCTAGCATGGTTTGATCATCATTTGAAGGGTGAAAATGAGTCGCCGCGTCCTGCGGTTGAATATTTTGCGATGGGGGCGAATGAATGGCGGTCTGCAAAAAATTGGCCGCTTGAGAATACACATTTTACGCCGTTTTATTTGACAAGCGGCGGGTCGGCAAACACGCGAAATGGTGACGGCAGGCTTTCTATTCGGTTGCCAGTGGAGGATAAAACGCAAGATTTTTATACGTATAATCCTGAAAATCCAGTGCCATCAAATGGCGGCGGTACGCTCCACAAAGGGCTTCAGGTTGACGGGCCAAAAGATCAGTCAGCGCTTGAAGAGCGCCGGGATATTTTGTGTTATACGTCAAGCCCTATGGAAGAGGCGCTCGAAGTGACGGGGCCGATTGTTGTGGAATTATATGCGAAAACGGATGCAGTGAATACAGATTTTACAGCCAAACTGGTGGATGTTGCACCGGACGGAACGGCGTTCAATTTGGCAGATGGAATTATTCGTGCGTCTAGCGTCTATGAGGAGGATGTCCAGCACCATATTTTAAAATATACAATTGATTTATGGGCGGTTAGTAATGTATTTCTTCCAGGACACCAGATTCGTCTTGAGATATCTTCAAGCAACTTCCCGCGTTTTGATCCAAACCCGAACACAGGCGCTAGCTTTATTGATACAGTGACAAGCACTTCTGCCAATCAAATTATTTTTCACGATGCCAAACATCCGTCCTGTGTCATTTTGCCGATAATAAAATAATAGATAAGTCTATAGTTGGTGTACGCTACGGGGGATTCATGATAAAATAAAATGGTATGTTTTTAATTTTAGAAAAAACTGGTGCTTACCAGTGGTTTTATAAAGGAGAAGGTAGAGTGAAGAATTTTACAAAAAAACTGGGCGCAATTTTAATGGCTGGAACAGTAGCCATTAGTGGATTATTTATGAGTCCAAATTTAGTGCAGGCGGCAGATGCCCCAAACGTAAATGCAAGTGCAGCAATTGCGATTGAGGAAAGCACGGGAAAAATTTTATATTCGAAAGATGCCGATAAATTACTAGGAATTGCGTCCATGACGAAAATGGTGGATGAATACATTCTCCTTGAACAAATCCATGATGGAAAATTAAAATGGGACGATAAAGTTACGATTTCTGAATATGCACATAAAATTTCGCAAGATACATCTCTTTCAAACGTACCCCTCCGTCTAGGTGAAGAGTACACCGTCCAAGAATTATATGAAGCGATGGCCATCTATTCCGCAAACGGTGCGGCTATTGCACTCTCTGAAAAAATCGCCGGTTCCGAAGGTAAGTTTGTTGATATGATGAACAAAAAAGCGAATGAATTAAAACTTGGCGAGCACAAGTTCGTTAATTCCACTGGTTTAAACAATGAAGATTTAAAAGGTATGGAACAAGTTGGAACAAACAAAGATGAAAATCAGATGACCGCGCGTGGTATGGCGAAACTCGCGAAGCATCTCGTCGAAGATTATCCAGAAGTCCTAAAAACCGCAAGCATTACGAAAAAGGATTTCCGCCCAGGGACTTCCGACCGTATTGCGATGACAAACTGGAACTGGCTTTTACCAGGCCTAATTTATGGTCGTGCAGGTGTTGACGGCCTTAAAACAGGGACAACTGATTACGCAGGCATGTGCTTAACCGCTACAGCCGTCCAAAATGATATGCGCGTCATTACCGTAGTCCTTCACGCAAACGGTGGAAACGGGGCGGGCCAACATAATAGCGCACGCTTTGACGAAACAAACAAAATGCTCGACTACGCATTCAACAATTTTAAAGTACAAGAAGTGCAAAAAGCTGGAACCAAAGTAAAGGATCCTAAAACTATTCCCGTGTCTAAAGGTAAGGAAGATACAGTTGGACTTGTAACCGGAACGGAGGCCAAGCTAGTCGTGCCCGTTTCTATTCCCGACGTCAAATTAGACACCAAAACGATTCTCAAAGAAAAGTCGATTGATGCTCCTGTCAAAAAAGGAGCAGACGTAGGGACAATGTCAATTGCTCTCAAAAACGGTGATAGCCTAGGCTATGTTGATGGAAACAAAGCCCTAACAATACCAGTCGTAACAGCCACAAGCGTAGAAGAAGCAGGCTGGTTCACGCAAAGCATGCGTTCAGTTGGCGACTTCTTCCAAGGTGTAGGAACGTATGTGAGCGACGGAGTTAAAGGTTGGTTTAACTAAAAATATAGTATAAAGACCGTAAACAAAGTATTTATTTACTTTTGCTTACGGTCTATTTTTTATTTAAAGACAATACTCATAAAAAATGTAATCTATCATTCGGTTGGAAATAAATATCATACATTTAAACTAAAAGAGAGAAGCCATAAGGTATGTCGGTCACAAGAGCAGTTGGCTTTTTTAAAACCCATCGTTTTCTTTTAACAGATATAATATCCTTTTTAACTAATTCAGTTAGCACTCCTGAAACGCTGGAATTAGATGCGGCTGTTAACTCTCCTAATTTTTCATATGTTAGAAATCCAGGTAATTCAATTTCTCCATTTTCCTGCTGAATACCAAATTTTTCTCCTAAAAAACGCAACATATAATAGATTCTTTGATGTGCGGAAAGAGAATTCATGATAATTTGTAAGATAGATGTTCTGGCAACGCGGTTTTGGTAGTTCATTAAAATAATATTTCTAGGGTCTTCGATTTGAATAACTTTGTAAAAGAATTCGCGGTCAATTTCCCATAGAATACATTTGGATAATGCTTGGAGTGTAAACTTTGTATCTGTCATTACCTCTTTTCTAACTCGTAAGAAGGGGAATTCTCCCCGCTTAGATAAAAATATGAAAACAGGAACACCACCATATTGTATAGCTAATTTTGTATACCCTTCTTGAATAAAATATAGTTTAGGTGTATATATATCAAATTCAATCTGTCGACCTTCCAAAAGCTCTATCTGGTGACATTTTTGGCTAAATAATTTATGACGCTTTAATAAGTTCATAGTATATTCAAAATTACTGAAGTCGTTTAGAAAATTTTTTGAATACATAATTGCTCCTCCTTTAATGACTCATCTAAGTTTATTTACCCTAATATAGAGTGGCGTAATCTTTCAAATTTGGTAGTAAACGGATGTTTTAATTCTAAAAATATATCTTAATTATGACAAAGCGGCATTTTGAAACTTTCATAAAATGTTCACATTTAGCTATTTAAGCGCTTTATTTTTTAAATTACTTTCAAAAATAAAAAAAACGATATATTTAGCGCTAATTTTGAAATTAAGCTAAATATGAACGCTATTTTTTAGTGGTAAACTAGGTATTATTCTAAAACGTAACAAAATGTTCATGAAAAACAATATATTTTTTAAAATCATATCTGTAACCTATCTTTCAAAATAGAGAGAATAACTCTAAAATGGGTACAGAAGTTACGGAAAGGAGGAAAACATGGATATACTTGCAAATTTATATTCCAAAGAGGAAGTGACTCAACTTTTTAATGAAACAGCTCTTTTAGAATTTTTAATTAAAGACTCGTTTATCAAAAGTGAAGCAGTCGAGTTTGCTAATCGTCAAATTTTAGTTT
This sequence comes from Listeria tempestatis, assembly GCF_963575625.1. NCBI lineage: Bacteria > Bacillati > Bacillota > Bacilli > Caryophanales > Listeriaceae > Listeria > Listeria tempestatis. Next base: position 3,778 of record NZ_CAUYTK010000006.1, on the reverse strand, counting down.
CAGATAAAAGCGATGAAAAAATTTATTTTATAAAAGATGGTTTGGTTTCGGTTACTAGCGAAGAACAAATTTTATTTTTTTTGGGCCCAGGTCATTTTATTGGATTAGAAAATATTGTATTTCAAGACACTACTTCTTTTACGTTTACTTCCGTTGGAAAGGTAAATGTCATCGAATTTAATAAAAATAAAGTCATTGAAGCACTAATGAGCTTGCAAGAAGGATGGATGTTTTTGTATCTCATTAATCGGAATATTGAAAAAATAATAGTTGAACACCTTCATTTTTATCAAAAAAAAGCTAAACATAGAGTAGAAGCCATGCTCAGAAGTTTGGCGACTGAAATTAAATATACTTCAGAAGACTACGTTTTTTTACCTAAAGCACTTAACCATGGCCTTTTAATAAATTACATGGGCATTAGTTATGTTACTTTTAAAAAAATTTGTAGGGAGCTAAAGCATGAAGAATTTTTAATTCATAAAAAAAGGAAGGGCTCATTTGGAATTGCAATTTCTGATGAAAGGGGGTAAATGAATGATAAGCCTAAAGAGCCGTCTAGAGCCTCCTTAGAAATGAAATTTTAAAATCTATTCTAGGAATTTCTAGCTTATCAAATTAAATTAAAAGGAGATACAATTGTGACAAAATCAAAATTTAAAAGGGTAGCGATTGGTGCTATTACAGCAACTGTCATTGCTTCGACATTTGCAACGAGTATGCCATTTAATGTTTTAACCGCAAAAGCTGCGGAGGGCGATGCTCAAAAAACAAGTTTAAACAGTTCTTTATTAGGAGCAACCTCAACAAATCTATTAAAGAATCCAGAGTTTAATGGAATTGGAAACTGGGATTATAGAATTTATACGGATGCCTATGTGGGTATCAACACGAGTAGAACATATGACTACAGCACAGCTGATCAATGGTACTATATCAATGGATATAAAGAAAATTCTATGGCGGTTAAACCGAATAACAACGGTTCTATCGATGTTTGGTTGAATAGAACCATGGATAATGGACCAGCAGGATCAGTGGTACAAACAGTTACTACTATTCCAGGACATCGTTATGAATTCAAATATACAACAACTAATATGTCAAATGGGTTATATAACGTAATGATTTTTAAAGGTACGAGCCTAGCGACAGAATCTCCTCTTGCATCATCTGGCGCAGGATGGTCTTCTACTTTTGGAGCGTATACATTGAGTTTTACAGCGCAAACCACGCAGACTACAGTTGATCTTAACGCTTTTAGAACAGCAAATTCAGGAACTGTTCGTTTCTCTAATTTAAGCTTGGTTGATATCGATGCGGTTGGCATAACGATTAACCCTTTAAATACGAAAAGCACAACAGCAACTGGTACAGCAACGCCTAATGCGAGCGTAGATATTTATGCTGGTAGCACTAAACTTGGAACAGGTACAGCAAATTCAAGTGGAGTTTACAATATTAGTATCCCTGCACAAACAAGTGGAACTATTGTCAAAGCAACTGATAATGCAACTGGATTATCTGCTACCACAACGGTTACACAAGCTCCGTTGCAACCGACAACTATAACAGATGTATACACGACTAGCACAGTTGTTAGTGGTACAGCTGAACCTAACTCTAATGTTGTTGTGAAAAACAGTGCAGGAACTACGATTGCTTCTGGAAAAGCAAGTGCAACTGGTGCTTACAACTTCACTATTACACCACAAAAATATAATGATACACTTACCGCGACAGCGACAATTGGTACCCAATCATCTGCGGCTAGCACAAAAGTAAAAGATAATACTACGCCAAGCAGACCAATAGTGAACCCGGTTACTGACCTAGATACAACCATTTCTGGAAAAGGAGTTCCAGGAAATAAAATTGAATTCACACTTGGAGGCACAACTTATTCTGGTACGGTAGATGCCAATGGGAATTATACCATTACAATTCCTAAACAAGCAGCTGGAACTATTATTGATGTGTATCAAGTAAATCCAAATAATGGAAATAAAAGCCCAGCAGCGACTGTAACGGTTCAAGATACAACTTTGGCAAAACCTGTCATCTCTCCTGTTGAAGCGGGTGATACAACAGTAACCGTAACAGGTGCACCAGGAGCTACCATCACATTAACAACACCAGACGGACAAAGCGGTTCTAAACTAGCAGATGCGACTGGAAAAGCTGTCTTTACAGTAGACCCTGCCAAAATCAATGATGTGTATACAGCGACACAAACAGGTGCAAATGGCAAGCCAAGTCCAGCGGCAACGTATACAGTAGTCGATACTTCAACACCGGCTGCCCCGACACCAAATACTGTAAAAGATACAGATACTTCAATTACTGGTAAGGCTGTTCCTGGTAATACGGTAACAGTTAAAATTGACGGCGTGAGCTACACAGGTACAACAGATGCATCAGGTAACTTCTATATTTTAATTCCGAAGCAACCAAGTGGAAAAGTGATTGAGGTTACACAAACGAGCCAAACAAACGGTAATGTAAGCCCAGTAGCTACAGTAACGGTTCAAGATACAACTTTGGCAAAACCTGTTATCTCTCCTGTTGAAGCAGGCGATACAAAAGTAACCGTAACAGGTGTACCAGGAGCTTCCATTACATTAACGACACCAGACGGACAAAGCAGTTCTAAACTAGCAGATGCGACTGGAAAAGCTATCTTTACAGTAGACCCTGCTAAAATCGATGATGTGTACAGCGCTACACAAACAGGTGCAAATGGCAAACCAAGTCCAGCGGCAACTTATACGGTAGTGGATACTTCAACACCAGATGCCCCAACACCAAATACTGTAAAAGATACGGATACTTCAATTACTGGTAAAGCTGTTCCTGGTAACACGGTAACAGTTAAAATTGATGGCGCAACCTATACAGGCACAGCAGATGCATCAGGTAACTTCAATATTTCAATTCCGAAACAACCAAGTGGAAAAGTGATTGAGGTTACACAAACGAGCAAAACAAATGGTAATGTGAGCCCAGTAGCTACAGTAACGGTTCAAGATACAACCTTGGCAAAACCTGTTATCTCCCCTGTTGAAGCAGGCGATACAAAAGTAACCGTAACAGGTGTACCAGGAGCTACCATCACATTAACGACACCAGATGGACAAAAAACAGCGAAAATAGCGGACGCAACAGGTAAAGCTACCTTTAACGTAGACCCGGCTAAAGCAGGAGATATGTATACAGCGACACAAACTGGAGCTAATGGGAAACCAAGTCCAGCAGCTACAGCTGTAGCTACAGCCGTTGCGACTAGTGGAACGATTACAACTACTGATTTCACACTAGGAAAAGATAAAAACATTATAGGAACTTACACTGGAGATGTGAAATCTTTCCGAGTGACGATTAATGGCAATGTATATAAAGGTGGTACGATTAATCCTGCAACAGGTACCTATTCGTTCTATGCTTATGACAAGATTTCAGAATTAGGTACTTTTAAAATTGAAGGATTAGATGCTAGTGGGAAAGTACTGGATACTAAAATAGGCTCGATTGTTGCAAACAATACGCCAAATCCTCCAGGAACTGGAACAATCACAACTACTGATTTCACACTAGGAAAAGATAAAAACATTATAGGAACTTACACTGGAGACGTGAAATCTTTCCGAGTGACGATTAATGGCAATGTATATACAGGCGGTGCGATTAATCCTGCAACAGGCACCTATTCGTTCTATGCTTATGACAAGATTTCAGAATTAGGTACTTTTAAAATTGAAGGATTAGATGCTAGTGGGAA
>NZ_CAUYTK010000005.1:0-144070 GCF_963575625.1 Listeria tempestatis | reverse complement strand
AAGGAAAACTGTCTGACGCAGGCGTGATGGATGCGATCGCGGGCGTGGGTTTGAGTTTGGCGGCAATTAGCGGGAGTATGATGTATAGGGGAGGTAGTGGGGCTAATAATTTTAAATTTGGTGAGAATGTTAAAAACCATTTAAAAAATGTGGAGAATGTCAATACTAAAAAAGGGGTTATTGGAGGTCACAATCTAGATGAATTTAATAATGCGTTAATAAATCAAGGAGTAGGATTAGATGAATTAATTTTATCTAAAAAACCACACCCATCCATTGAAGGTATCTATGAAATTGAATATCGAATACCTAAAAAGGATATAACTGGCAATGTTGCAAAGCCAATTATCTACAAGAATATTGATACACCAAAAACAGTTTATGATTCATCTGTGTTTTCGGAAACAGATATATATAATTTAGGTGTAGAAGCAATGCAAAATGGAAAAATAATTGGTGGAAGAGTTGAAGGAACGGCATCTAATGGACTGAAATTTATAGGCTATTTAGATGAAGCGGGTAATGTAAAGAACTTTTTCCCAATTTTAGATTAAAGGAGGTAAGTATGGATTACGTGATTTTAAAAGAAGCAGCTGATAAAAAAATTATTTTAGATGATATATTTTTTGAAATATCACTTAGAAAATCAGGGATTGAGAACGCTCTTGAAAAATTTTCCCAAAAAGAAGGATATATTGTTGAAGGTAAAGCTATTTGTTTTAAGGAGGATTTAGATGAATATGATTTGTCACAGTTAAAGATACCTTTAGATGATGAACATATTTTAATAGATGTTGAAGCGGATTACTCGAGTGTAAATGAAAATAGCCAAGCATATATGACATTTCCAGAGTTTTATGCATATCTAGAAAGAAATATTAAAAATTATGTGATTGTAGATAGCAAAATCAATGAGTTACTGTTAGATGTAAGAAAAGGGTTAAAAATTCAATGAAATTTATAATATTAAGTTTTAAATAAAAAATTTTATATCGAAAAAGAAACGATTTAACTCTATCGTTTCTTTTTCTGTACTTATTGATAGTTAGCCTCCCGCCCCGAGAAAGGGAGCTGTCAATTCAGCTCCCTTTTGATACTATTTATCCGAATTAATTTTAACCAAATAATATCATCTTAAAACAATCAAAAGTCCTTCCTTACTTTGCCTGTACGCGAGTTCATGATTATCTGAGAACTCTATATAATATTGGTTTTGTCAGGAGCGTACCGAGTTGATAGGACAAGTCTTCAATGTGAGTAACAATTTTTCTATCTATTTCCACATCCGCAGTCGAAAATTTATATATTAGATTTTGGATAGAATAGAAATTAGAAAGGCCTTGCTTAAAATCCTCCCCCTGTTCTGTATCATGGTTTTTAATTGCGTGTAGTTGCCCTAAAAAAAGCTTGTCAGTTCGGGGAGCAAAAATGGCATCTACTGATTTTCCAGAGTATTCAAGAGGGAATCGGTATACTAACACCAAGCTCCCATTTTGAAGCCATACTGGAAGAAGCGGTAGGGCCAAAAAGCTCCCCCAATTATTCTAATGTCATACATAAAGAAAGCTGAATATGCTTGATACTTTTTCCGATTCCTTTTAAAATTTTAATTCTTCTTCTTGAAGGCGTTTAAGTCGTAGTGACAATAAAATGAAGCGTTTTTTGTTTCCGTCATCGAGTGCAAGATCAATTTCAGTTTGAATTCGTGCAATCCGCTGTTTTTGAGCAAGCATTGTCATGTAGCACTCGATAAAAGTATTCATTAATGCCCGTTCCTTGGCTAACTCCTCGTATTGCTTGGATAGAGAATTCGAAAAAGGTTGCAGTGCCATGACAATCACTCCTTTAATGAATATTTAGAAAATTTATACTTTATTATACCACCATTTTTTTTGATAAAACGTGAGCATACAAAAAGCCAGTAACTTTTTACTAGCTTTTCATAAACTAACACATCGGTTACGCCCCGCATTTTTTGCTTGATAAAGTGCGCGGTCAGCAAGATGCTGAATTTCAGGAAATGCATGTGATTCACATGTTGTCGCTACGCCGATTGAAATAGTGATGGAAATTTTTTGATGGGAATCAACCGGGATGGTAGTGCTTTGAATAGCGATTCGAATTTTTTCAGCGAGTTCATAGGTAGCCTTTTCATCAAAATTAATGGCTAAAATGCAAAATTCTTCTCCGCCTAAACGATAAGGAATCCCGTTCTCCAAACAGTGCTCTTGAATAATAGAAGCGCACGACTGCAATACTTTATCACCAGCGATGTGGCCGTAACGGTCGTTTACAGATTTAAAAAAATCGATATCTAGCATTAAAGCACTTAATTTTTTTACCGTATGGTCGGCCATGAGTAGCTGAATTCGTTGGTCAAACGCCCGCCGGTTAGCAAGATTTGTGAGGGCGTCTGTGAAAGCGCGCTCTGTTTCGACAATATACAAATGCCGCGTCCGCCGCATATCAAAAAGTACGCCATATAGAATAAGTAGTGCGAAACCGTTGAAAAGAGCCCAAGTGATAATTAAAATAATGGTTTTAAGTTGAAAGCCATAGTAAAAAATGGCGTTGGTGGCATAAATAATAATACTAACAATGAATAATTCAATAATGAGCTGACTTTCGAGAATTTTACTTTTGCGGAAGTGCGTCCAAATTGAAATGAGTAAGGCGAGTAAAAGAATAAAAACTAAAGCTTGGATGGCGATTTCAGGAATTCCAAAGAGAAAGCGCGTTAGCCCTATTAGAAGTGCGGATAAGATTGTGAAAATAGGCGAAGCGGAAATGGCAATTAAAATAACGGAGACGTATCTTAAGTCGATTCTTACACCACCGGGAAGCTCGTATGCGAAGTACATAAGCAAAAAATTACTGATTAAAATAAGCAAAAAGATTACGGCTTTCCGCCACATAAGAAGTTGGGGGTTGATTTGATAAGGTATCATTTTAAAAATAAAGTAAGTACCTGCAGAAGCGATAAAAATATTTGCTCCAAAATCCATTAGCAAATTCATTTTATTTTCCTCTTTCAAGTTAATATCTTTATTATAATGGATACAAGTATAAATTGCACATGAATAAATGTGCCATACCTAGCCAACATGATTGACAACTTGATGATAGTAGATATACTTGAATAAAGGAGGGGGAAACGTGGAAGGATATGTGGTTGATGTTGTTCAAGATGCGAATAAATTTAGAGTGATTCATAAATACTCGTGTGGGAATATACCTGCTAGGGAGAATCGACTTATTTTAGGAAAGTTTGAAACGCCACAAGATGCACTCAAATCTGCGTATACAAATTATAGTCAATTTTCTTTAAAGTTCCGTTTGTGCCCTCTATGTACAGCACCTGAAGGAGCGAAACAATAATGACCATTCAGAAGTATTTTAAAGAATATTTTTCATGGAACTGGAATAATGCAGTTTTAACATTCATTAGTTCAATTCCAGTTTTTTTAATTGCCATCCTTGTTGATATGTCAATCGGCATGGGGATGCTTATTGGGCTTATCCCAGCAGCTATTACGAAGATTGCGCCAACTAGGCGTGGGCGGGTCTCAATTTTTATTATGGGAGCGATTATAGCGTTGTCAGTCCTCATTGGAGCGCTTTTAAAATCGTATTTTGGTATTGTAGGCGCGACCATTTCAATGGGCGCTTTTGCTTACTTGTCTGCGATGTTTGCGGCATCTAAAAAAGGTGTACCGGCGTTTATGTTTTTTATTACACCGGTAATTGGAATTGGTCTAAGCATTACGGATTTTCAAGCGGGGATTTCAATGGGGTTAAGCATGGTTCTTGGTTCGACTGTAGCCTGTTTGATTTCGTTCTTTTTTAAAGAAGAAAAAGTAAGTAGAAAGACACCCGTTGTCAATCCAAATAAAGTTATCTTCAAGCAATATGCGCCGTATTTTACATCTGCGATTATGCTCGCTACGGTTATTGGTTTTTATTTGGATCATACGGGTTGGATTGTTGGCTCTGTTGGGCTAGTTATGCGCCCTGTGCGCGAAATGCAAGAAATGCGGTCAGTTTTTAGAATTTTTTCAGTCGTGACGGGGATTGTTTTAATCTACATTGTTATGCTTTCGGATGCGGGAAATATATTTATTGCTGGCGCGGCTGCGATTATGCTTGTTTTGGCAAGCGGCACGCACGAAAGTAAAGCATATATCATGCCGTTTTTCATGACTTACATTGTATTTTCCTTTATGATGGTTGTCGATAATGAAATAAATGCAACTCATTGGTGGTTACTAGCTGAACGAATTCTGTGGGTTTCTGCTGGTGTCATAATTGCTTACATATTTGGACTATTAATCCCAAGATTTGTGAATAAAAAGAAAGCAATGAATTGAAATGTAAATAGCTCGTAAAAAACGTGAGACAGAAGACGTCTTGCGTTTTTTATATCCAGCGCTCAAATATGTAAGGAATAGCAATCGGAATATCATCAAGCTTATGAATCACCCACGCCTTTTTTCTAATTGAAATGATGTTTTGTTTTTGAAGTGTTTTTACAATGTTTGAGGTGTGGGACAAAGAAACAGCAGCGAATTCACCTAGCTTCTCATAAGTTATAAAACTTGGCAGGTTTACGGAGTTGTCAGCATTACGAATGCCAAATTTATCTGCTAGAAAATGTAAGATGTAATAGACGCGTTCCTCAGATGTGAAACTTTCCATAATAAGTTGAATTATAGAATTACGTGATAATTTAATATGAAAGCTTAAAAGGATGAAGTTGCGCGGATCTTCTGTTAAGAGAAGGTTATTTAAATAATCCGAATCGATTTCCCAAAGAATGCAGTCAATCAAGGCAGAAATTTCTGCACGTTCATCGGATAAATCATTTTGCGCAACGAGAAATGGGAATTCCCCGCGCTTAGAAAGATGGATAAAGATAGGGCGTTCCCCGCTTAAGTTTGAAAGTTTTGTGTATCCTTCTTGTATAAAATAAACTTTATTTTTTTTAACACTCACTTCAATAGAATGCCCGGCTTTTAGAGCGAGTTGGTGACACTTATGATTGAATTCTGGACTGCTCTTCAATATTTTCATCACATAATCAAAATTCGTAAAATCTTCTAAAAAGCTTTTTGAATACATAAAATCTCCTCCCTCTCACTTTAATACCTACCCATACTTGCTTATATTAATCCCGTGGAATAATAAAAAAATACTTTCATTTTATGGGAAAGTTGGTTTATTTTGTCTTTCAGCCATTTTTAAAATGTCATAAAACTTTCAGGAATAAGTGTATAGAGCAATTTGTAAGCAAAATAAAAGAGGAAAACAGAACTAAATAGTCATCTGCTTATGAAATCATAAAATCGTCAATTATGAACAAATTTTTGTAGCGGTAAAATTGGAATATAAGCTAAGCGGAAAAGCTATAAATGATTCCAAATGGAAGGTGCTTTATGATGGAAGACTTATTAGAACTTTATTCAAAAAAAGAGGTTGAAGAACGCTTTAATGAAAAAGAACTATTGAAACTTTTAGAAAATCAATTTGCAATTTCTAAAGAACGGAAAAAAATTAGAAATGGTCATCAAATTGTTTTAAAAGATAGTGAAGAATATGTGTATTATATTGTTCATGGAGCTGTTTCAGTAAGTAAAAATGGTACCATTTATTGTTTTGAAGGAAACGGTCGCTTTATAGGTTTAGAAAATATGTTTTTTGCGAATCATATGGACTTGGATTTTCATGCAATTGGAGATGTTGAGGTCATAAAATTTAAGAAAAGCCAAGTTATTGAATCATTAATGAATACACAAGAGGGCTGGATTTTTGGCTACCAAATTGCGTATCGCCTTAATCAGGTTATTATAGATCACTGCGTCTACTATAAATTAAAAGCAAGAACGCGCAGTAAAAAATTTTTAGTAGAACTGGCTGATGAACTTCATGAAGCCAATGATATGAAAGATTTTTTACCGAAAGAAATAAACTATAGAATACTATCCGAGTATTTAGGAATTAGCTATGCGACCGTTCGTAAATTATTTAGCCAGCTAAGAAAAGAAGGATTTATTGGCAGATGTAAAGAAAGTAAGAGGTTTTATATCAATGCAGAAGCCTAAAAACAGGGTAGAGAATCTTTTTTTTGGATTCTCTACCCTGTTTTTCTTCAAAATATAAAAAAGTACATTGTTAATAAAATGTTCTCGGTTTTTATGTCTCATTTATTTGTTAGCAGACTTTTGGATGGTTAGGCTGCTTAAGTATGCATATAATAGACCATCTGATTTGCGGAGCGACAAATTAGTTTGCTCGTGAAATTTGTCAATACGATATTGAATAGTATTCCGGTGCATAAAAAGGGCTTTGGCCGTCATACTTATGTTTCCTTGATTTTCAAATAGAGTGGCGATTAGAGAGGGTAGCGTATCGTCTTTCTGAAAAATAGCGCTTAGCTCCGCCGAAAGAGTACTATCTTCAAGTGCGTGTGCAAAATGTTTCAAACTCGCAGATTCAACCGTTTGGACAAGCGCTTTATCTTGCAAATCAAATAGGCGGCGTTCTTCAAGAAAGGCATCGCGTATTGATAGATGCTTTTTATGGAAAAGGCCGACAAAAAAATGGACAGGAAAATAAAAATCAGCTTCAAGCGTTGTCGCAACGGCCGCAAGTTCGCCTTCACCTAAGACGGAGCCTTCAATTTCCTCAGCGATGACACCGTACGTGCCAAGAACAATCATTTCAGCTTTTTGGTTAAAAAAACTGAGTAGGGCTTTTTTCCACTCGGAAAATTCTTTTTTGGTGTAATTCTCTTTTCGAATATGAAACTGTACGAAGCGGTAGCGTGAAAAGCTCTCCTTTAGCGACACGGCATTTTGGGTGAATAAAAGGTCATACCAGGCCTTGCTTTCTGCCGACATAAAGGTCGGCTCAGGTGCCTTAAAAAGAAGATTTAAAAAGGCCGCATCATTTTCCGCCACTTCATTTTTTGCGATAGTAAAATAATAAGGCGCTTCAAAGAAAGATAAGACGGTTTCGTCAGTTGGAATTGGTTTTTTGGATACTTGTAAACTTGGGAATTTTTCCTTTAACTGATAGATGTTCAAAGTGATTGCCCCCACGTGTTTTTAATTTTATTGTGACAAATTGCGTGCGACAAGTCAACCGCAAAATTAGTTGACTAGTCAACTAATTTTTGATACGCTAATAAAGCTTGCATTTAACTATTCAAAACGTAAGGAGCGATTTTAATTGGGGGAGAAGCACGAAATTGTGACAAAGTCTATGTCCATTATTCACCGAGCAGAAAATAGCTACAAAGAGGCGAAATTGGAACAGACAGGTTTACGTGTTTCGCAGCTGCGCTATTTATGGACGCTTTATCAGGAGGACGGACTTTCACAAGAGCAACTGCGGCAACGGTTTATGACGGATAAGGCGAACGTAACGCGTCACATTAAACAGCTTGAGAAACTAGGTATGATTCGGCGCGAATGTGACGCACGCGATAAGCGAATACAACGTGTTTTTTTGACGAAAAAAGGTTACAGCATGAAGGAATTGATTGCGGAAGTAACGGATACATGGAGCGATATTTTAACCCAAGGCTTCTCGAAAAAAGAAAAAGATGATGTGTTTCGTCTCCTCTTGCAGATGGCGGACAATGCAATGAGTTTTGCGGAAGGGAGTTTAAAGAATGAAAGAACAAAGTAAGCGGCTTGGCGTAGAGGGAATTGGTTCTCTAATGGCGCGTCTTTCGATTCCTGCTTTTGTGGGCATGTTTGTGATGGGCATGTATAATATTGTCGATACGATTTTTGTGTCGTACGGGGTTGGCTCAGATGGTGTCGCGGCGCTTTCTATTGCTTTTCCTGTTCAAATGATTTTAATGGCCATGGCGGCAATGTTTGGCATCGGTGGTGCCTCAATTATTTCGCGGTCACTAGGTGCGGGTGAACAGGAGCGGGCGAATCAAATTTTTCATCAAGTCATTTGGTTAGTCATTTTATCGAGTATTTTTATTGCGATTGTCACTTTTATTTTTATTGACCCACTGATTACAATTTTCGGTGCGCCAGCAGAAATCCACGGTATGACAAAGGATTTTCTATCACTCATTTTACTAGGCGCGGCTTTCCAGACGTTTGCAATGGCGATGAACAACATTGTTCGCTCGGAAGGGAATGCCAAAACGGCAATGCTCACGATGATTATTTCAGCAGTGCTCAATATGATTTTAAATCCGGTTTTCATTATGGGGTTTGGCATGGGGGTGCGCGGTTCCGCGCTCGCAACCGTCATTGCCCAAGCCGTAGGCGCGGTGTGGCTGCTCCTCTATTTTTTATCCGGAAAAAGTACGTTATCGCTTAGTGGTTTTAAATTCCGTCTTGACGGTAAAATAAGTCTGCGCATTATGGCAATTGGTTTCCCGTCTTTCATCATGATGTCTGCTGGAAGTGTCGTCACCATCGCCGTAAACTGGATGTTGCAACTTTTCGGCGGCACGCTAGCGATTGCAGTTTACGGGGTCGCAAACCGAATTGCGAGCTTTGTCATCATGCCAATAAACGGCATCACACAAGGCATGCAGCCCATCGTCGGTTTCAACTACGGCTCGCGCCAGCTTGACCGCGTTATCCGTGCTGTAAAGCTTGGCATGATTGTCGCGACGGTGCTTTCACTCATTGCGTGGGGTATCGTAGAGCTTTTCCCAAGCCAACTCGTACGCATTTTTTCAAGCGAACCCGAGATGATTTCGGAGGGAACGAATGCCCTGCGGCTCATGCTTCTTGCTGCCCCAACAATTGGCTTTCAAATTGTGTGCGGCGGACTCTATCAGGCGCTAGGCCAAGCGCGCATTTCATTTGTCATTTCCCTTATGCGCCAAATCATTTGCCTCGTGCCACTACTTCTTATTTTGCCCCAATTTTTCGGGCTGATGGGCGTTTGGTACGCCTTCCCAATTGCGGATGTTATCGCCTTTTCCGTCTGCTTTGTTATCCTCACAAAAACATGGCGACGGATGTTTAAAAATCCGGAAATGGTATGATGATTTTAATAAAGAAGCATCTTAATTAATATAATAAAGTTATCAACTCATCTCACTCTATTCTTAGTGGTTATAGACGCTAAAAGCTACCGATTTCGGTAGCTTTTTTGTTATTAAAATCGCGTTTATCACGTATTGTTTTAGGGAATTTTAAGATGAGGCAAATTAAAATGGTGGTGTAACTTTGGCCTAGCTAGGAGGAGGGAAATGGATGGAATGGTACAAGATGTCACTTGGTGAAATTTTTGAGAAAATGACGACGAATGAAGCGGGACTCTCGGATTCGGAGCGCGAAAGGCGCCTAATTGAAAATGGGCCCAATGTTTTAAGCAGAGGGAAAGAGGACAGTGAATTAAAAAAGTTTTTAAAGCATTTCAATGATTTGTTAATATATGTGCTAATTGTTGCGGGTATTTTGAAGGGTATCGTTGGCTCATACACCGAAATGTTGATTATTTTCGTGGTCGTGCTCATTAACGCAATAATCGGCTATTCACAAGAACGGAAGGCGACAAACTCGTTAAATAGCTTGACGAATATGCTAAGTGAAGAAGCCACTATTCTCTCGAAAAATCAAAAAGAAATCGTTCCTGCTGAATCTTTAGTGGCTGGTGATGTCGTTTTGCTTGCCCCTGGTGATATTATTCCTGCCGATTTACGCATTATTGAGGCGTACAATTTGGTTGTGGAAGAAGCGATTTTGACAGGCGAATCAACCCCAGTCACGAAAAACAATACGGTTATCGCTAATAAAGCGGATTTAGGCGATCGCGTGAACATGGTGTTTTCCGGCACGCTTGTTGGAAGCGGTTCTGGAAAAGGGATTGTGACGGAAACAGGCGATCAGACGCAACTAGGGAAAATCAGTCGCGATTTGAAGGAAATGAAAAACACAGAGACGCCGCTCATTAAAAAAATGAAACAGCTTAATAAACAAATTTTTTATATTTTATCGGCACTTATTGTATTTTTACTGTTCTATAGTATTTTTTACCATGATTTTTCCATGAATGAACTAGTGGCGGCTCTAATCGCGCTTGCAGTATCTGCGGTGCCGGAGGGCTTGCCAGCTGTTCTTTCGATTATTTTATCCCTCGGAGTTACGCGCATGGCGAAAGAAAAGGCGATTATCAAAAAAATGCCTGCGGTCGAAACGCTTGGAAGTATGAGTGTCATTTGTTCGGATAAAACGGGGACGCTGACGAAAAATGAAATGAGCGTCGTTTCGGTGATAACAAAAGATGGGGTGAGTGACCATACGGAAAAGCCAATTGAACTGCGTGATGAAAGCTTGGCGTTTAGACGGCTTGTAGAGATTGCCCTTTACTGTAATGATACGAAAATTGACTATCATAATGGGAAGCGCGAAGTGATTGGAAATCCAACAGAAGGTGCGCTTTTGGAACTTGCAAATCGCGCTAATTTGAGCCAAGAAAATCAGTTGCTCTACAAAATCCCGTTTGATTCACTCTATAAATATATGGCCGTTCTTGTGACAATTGAAGGTGAAAACTACATTTATTTAAAAGGTGCGCCAGACGTGATTTTGAACCTCGTGAAATCTCAAGTGGAAGGCGAATCAAGCTCACCGCTTGATCTAAATTACTGGGAGAGCCGCATTAGTGAATTTGCCCGCAAAGGACAACGTGTTTTAGCGGCTGCCTACAAGAAAGTTCCAAGCGAGAAGGAAAATTTAACGCACGACGACTTGCATGACGAGATGATTTTTGCAGGATTATACGGGATTATTGATCCGCCGAAAAAAGAAGCCATCCAGGCAGTTTCTGTGTGCCGTGACGCTGGGATTAGCGTGAAGATGATTACAGGTGATCATAAAGATACTGCAATTGCCATTGCAGAGGAAATCGGCATTGAAAACTATAACAATGCTTTAGTCGGAAGTGAGATTGAAAGTCTTTCTGACGCGGAGTTGTGCGAAGTTGTGGTTAATCATGATGTGTTTGCGCGGACGACGCCAGAACATAAACTTCGCCTTGTGACAGCAATTCAAGAAAATGGTCACATAGTTGGTATGACTGGTGATGGCGTAAACGATGCGCCAGCGCTTAAAAAGGCAGATATTGGGATAGCGATGGGGATTAAAGGCACGCAAGTTACGAAGGACGCGTCTGATATGGTGCTTCTTGACGATAATTTCGCGACCATTGTTGGGGCGGTGAAAGAAGGACGCCGCGTCTACGATAACCTTAAAAAGACGATTTATTTCGCGCTGCCAACTGCTTTTGCGCAAGGCTTACTCGTTGTGGTCTCCCTACTTGCCAACATGCCACTGCCACTCACATCCGTTCAAATTTTATGGCTCAACATGGTGACGACCATTACGCTTTCGTTTGCGCTCGGCTTCGAACCATATGCAAATGACCTTATGAAAAGGAAACCTCGTAATCCGAAAGAAAATATCCTAGATAGCTATGCTATTATCCGCGTTGCCTATGTCTCCATTTTAATAGCAGTACTAGGTTTTGTCGTGGAAGCCTATTTACGCGGAACAGGCGCCAATACGGCTATAATTCAGACGACCTTGCTCCAAACCATCGTATTTGGTCAAGCGTTCTACATGATAAATTGCCGCGAACTAATGAAATTCCCAATTGATAGTGGTATTTTGAAAAACAATGTCCTTTGGGGTTCGCTCGGCATTTTGCTCGTCCTTCAAGCAATTGTGATTTACTTACCTAGTTTCCAAGCCATCATGGAAACTACATCGCTAAATCTCGCTCAACTTGGTATTTCCCTATTAGCTGGCTTTGGGGTATTTGCCGTTGTAGAAATTGAAAAGTTTATTTATCGGTCAATTAAAAAATAAATTTTTGAAAAAAGCCCATCTAAATCGTTATGATTTGGATGGGTTTTTTTAGGATAAAAAGAAAGTTGGTGAAATGTAATTCATTTGTCCATGTGAAATATAAAATTTGAAAAACCAAAATCTTTCTTCCTATTTAAAATACAATAAAATTTTACAGATTTAATAGATGAATTATGCTGTAAAATGAACTTCATTTTGCAGCATAAAAATTTATTTCTATTGTGAAAAAATAGCAAAGATGACATCGGAATTTTTGTTCGAGATAAAGTTTCAAGTGGCATTCATAAAGGTTTTTTCATTAATTCGTAAATCCAAACTTAAAAAGAGAAAAACTTTCACAAAAAATATCAACGTTCAAATATTTGTCAAAATTTTTATGCATAAAGAATCAAATTTAAAACAAAGTTTATTTTTATATCATATATAATTTCTGTAGAGGAGGTGAGAATGTTGCTGAAAGGTTTAGACTATCATAACCTTTACGATGAGAAAGCTGTATCGGAAGATTTTAGTCAGGCAAAGCTACTCGACTTATTGTTAAATGATAACATTTATCCAATTAAGCGAAAGAAAATGCTAATTAAAAAAAATGAATTGAATTATTTATTAGAAAAAGGTGATGAATTCGTATTTGCTCTTGAAACAGGTGTTGCTGCTGTTTACAACATGAATATTATCATTGACTTTGTTGGTCCAGAAGAATTCATTGGTTTGCATGAAACTTCGCTTTCAGGAGTAAATGATACTTTTTTTCAAGCAATATCTAATGATATGCAGGTTTGGAAATTTAGCAAAAGCGATGTTCTCGGAAAGGTAATAAGCACGCAGGAAGGCTATTTATATCATTATAACTATCTGAAAAGTATTCTAAACCGTTATCTGAAAAAAATTGTTTCGCAAAACTTAACGAACACAATGAAAACGTTACAGCTACTACAATTTTTAACAAAGCGTTTTGGTGAGGAGTTAGGTGAGGATATTGCTATTCCGAAAATTTTTACACGTAGAGTTATGGCCAATTATTTAGGAATTAGTCAAACAACCTTGAGCACCATTTTGACAGAGCTCCAAGATCGAAAAATCATCTGGGTAAAAGGGAGTCACATTCTACTTAAGAGTAGATTTTAATAGAGCAGCCATATTTAAGGAGGTGACGACAAAAATCAAGTTTAGGGGTAAGAAACATAATTTATATTCAGGAGGAAAAGGTAAACATGACAAAAGGAAGAAAAGCAATCAATGTTCTTGATAAGAAAGCACTTAAAAAAGGCTTAATTATCGGGATTAGTGCTCTTACAATTGGGAGCCAAGTAGTAAGCGTTGTTCCAGCAACAGCATCTGCTGCAGATGCGGGGGTATCTATACAAGCTGGAAATGGTATTACTGTAAGTAACTATGCTGATTTTAAAGCAGCAATGGCCAACTCTAGTGTTGACGAAATTAACTTAACAGGCGATATTGATTTTCCGTCTACTACAAACTCAGATTCAGATGTTCGCGTCACTCATAGCGTGACTGTAAATGGTAATGGTCATACAATCAACGTTTACAAGAATACGATGGATGGTATGCACGATGGTGCAAACACAGTTACGTTTAATAATGTCAACTTTGTAGCAAATGAAAATGACGGTTACCATTCTTACTACGGAGTTGTAAAAACAAGTGTAGAAGGCTATACAATCAATTTTAACAACGTGAACTACTACGGTCCACAAGCAGTCTACAATACGAACGGAACATTAAATATCTCTGGGGTAACTAATCTTACATCTACAGAAGGACAAGAAAATATGGAAGTCCGTAATGTGACTTTCAAAGCAGGCTCGAAAGTTGTATTGACGACACCTTCAGCAAACAGTATTACTGCTTACGGACCTTCAAATGTTGTTTTTGAAACGAGTTCAGATGTAACTGTAAATGGTGGGCATAAGTCACTTTATTTAAGTGGTGCGGGCTCAGTAATTATCCAAAATGGTGCCAAAGCACATCTAATTGGAGATTACGGTGTTGAAATGTCTTCTGCTGACTTTATTTTAGAGAGTGGCGGAGAGGCGGTAATAGAACATAGCACTGGTAAAGTGGACTGGAGTCAACTTTACGCTAAAAACATTACCATCTCAAAAGACTCTATTTTCAAAGTAACAAGTTCTCCGGTAAGTTCTAAAGCGATCAAGATTAATGGAGGTACGTTCAATTTAAGCGGCGCGGCATCTTATGATATACGTAATTTAAATCCAAATGGTTATGCACTTTATTCTGATTGGACTTCCACATTAAACTTCACAAATCAAACTGTAGGTGTATGGCTAAAAGCTAACTCAAGTGATGTACCTTCGCTTTCATGGGAAAACTTAACAGCAACAAGTAAACTTTCTGGATATTCATCCAACTCAAATCAATCTACGAATAGTAATTATGTAGCAAACTTTGATGCTTCAAAATATAACCGTATTGCTGGTGAGAATATTAAAGCACCAGATTTAACTGTAAATGTTGTTGGGGATAAAGATACAGTTGTTACTGGGACAACAACACCAGGTGCCTCAGTAAAAGCGGTTGTAAATGGTCAAACAATTACTGGTACTGTGGATGCAAACGGAAACTATACTATTCCAACAGGTAAACAGCCAGCTGGAACATCTATCGTTGTAACAGCGAATATCCAAAATAAAGAAACATCAAAAACAGTGATTGTTAAAGACGTAACAGCTCCAAATGCGCCAGTTGTTAATCCTATTACCGAAGAAGATACTGTTCTTACTGGTACGGGTGAAAAAGGTGCGACCGTGAATGTGAAACTTGCAGACGGTACTGAAAAAACAGGGACTGTAGATGCAAATGGAAACTTTTCCATTACAATTCCTGCGCAACCAGGAGGCTCTAAAATTGAGGTTTCCTTAACGGATGCAGCTGGTAATACAAGTGATAAAACAATTGTAACTGTTGAAGCGATTGCTGTTCCTAATGCGCCACAAGTAAATCAAGTAACTGAGGATGATGTAGTAGTTAGTGGAACTGGAGAAGCAGGCAACACGGTCACAGTTAAACTACCAACAGGTCAAATCAGCACAAATGTTATAAAAGCGGATGGCACTTTTGAAGTGTTTATTCCAAAACAAGCAGCTGGTTCAGTTCTTGAAGTTACACAAACGAATAATAAAAATAAAACATCTAACCCAACTAGTGTAACAGTTAAAGATGTGACCCCACCAGATGCACCGACAGTAAATAAAGTAACGGATCAAGATACACGTGTAACTGGTAAAGGTGAACCAAATGCTATTGTACACGTGAAACTTCCAAATGGTACGGTTGTGGACGGTAAGGTAAATGCTAATGGTTTTTGGGCTGTAACAGTGCCAAAACAAGCGGCTAGCACAACTATCAGCGTTACTTTAGAAGATGCTTCAGGTAATGTAAGTAAAGCAACAACGACTAAAGTTGTTGATGAAACTGCTCCAGATGCACCAAAAGTAAATCCTATCAATGATATTGATACGAGCGTAACTGGAACAGGTGAAGCGGGTGCCAAAGTAACTGTAAAACTTGCAGATGGCACTGAAAAAACGGGTACGGTTGATGCAAAAGGTAATTTCTCTGTAACGATTCCGGCACAAGTTGGCGGAGCTGTCGTTGCGGTGACTTTAACTGATGCTTCAGGTAATGTTAGTGTTCCAACATCGGTAACAGTAACAGGTTTACCGAAACCTGTTATCAATCCAGTTACCATTGCAGATACAACGATTACAGGTAACGTGGATACTTCAAAATATAATGTTTCAAAAGTAAAACTAATTGTAGATGGTGCTGATAAGGCAATTTTACCGTTAGCAGCAGATGGTTCTTTCTCATATTACACTGGGAACTTATCAGTTGGGACAGAACTTGAAGTTCAATATATTGGACCAAATGGTACCTATTTAACAGATGTTGCACATGTAGGTACGGCAACTGTATCTGCTGGTGATATTGTCGACTCTTCCTTAGTATTAAACAAAATGACAATTGCTGATAAATATGTAACAGGCACAACCTTACCAAATCACCGTGTACGTTTAAGCATTAATGGTGTTGCGAAAACTGTTTTAACGGCAGATGCAGCTGGTAATTTTAGCTATTTAAGTAACAATTTAGCTAAAGGTACGGTTGTGAAAGCGGAACTTCTTATTGGTTCAGCAACAGCACTTACAAAAACAATTACTGTAACAGACCAAGATGTTGATCCAAGCAGTTTAGTTGTAAATGGAATGACCATTGCAGACACAATATTGACAGGTAAAGCGACACCGAATGCTCAATTGCGTATTAATATTAACGGAGTAGCTAAAGCAGTTATCAAAGCGGATGCAAATGGTGACTACACTTATACTACAGGTAACCTTGCAGCAGGAACAGAAGTAAAAGTTGAAATGCGTAATGCAGCAACAGGCGTATACGATGTTTCTAAATCTATTATCGTTTCTGGTGAGGCACCAGGACTTAATCTAAGTTTAGATGATATAACTTCAGCTTATACATCTGTAACAGGTTCTGCTCCAAGTGGCTATACCGTTCGTATTAGTGTAAATGGCGTTATCAAAGGAAACGCAGTAGCAAATGCGACGAATCAGTATACTTATAATACAGGTCGTTTAAACGCTGGGGATGTTGTGAAAGCTGAATTACGTGTAGGGAATGTATACGCGCTTTCGGTTGAGAAAACAGTTACACAAGATAGTGCACCAAGTACAGACTTCACGTTAAATCCAGCCGTTGCAACTGACCGTACAATTACAGGTAATGCTCCAGCAAATAGTACTGTTCGTATTAGTGTAAATGGGGTTACTAAAGCACTTACAACGGCTGATGCAAATGGGCAATATAGTTATTTAATTGGGGCCCTTAAAACTGGTGATGTCATTATGGTAGAACTTAAAAACAGTACAACTGGTAAATATGATAGGTCTCTAGAAACAACTGTAGTAGATGAAACTACGACAGGTAAAATTTCTATCAATGCGCTT
Organism: Listeria tempestatis; assembly: GCF_963575625.1. Lineage (NCBI taxonomy): Bacteria > Bacillati > Bacillota > Bacilli > Caryophanales > Listeriaceae > Listeria > Listeria tempestatis. Next base: position 127,212 of record NZ_CAUYTK010000005.1, on the reverse strand, counting down.
ACTGATAATGACAGAACAGTTTCTGGTAAAACAACACCTTCTTCTAAAGTTAGAATTAGCTTAAATGGTGTTGCTAAAGCAGTAACAACTTCAGATTCAAACGGTAACTATAGCTATCTAGTTGGTGCTTTAAAAGTTGGCGATGTGGTTAAAGCTGAATTGCAAGAAAACGGCGTTTATGGTCCATACCAACAAATCACTGTAACAGCAGGTGATACGGATACTAAAGCGATTACGATTGAACAAATGACTGATTTAGACAAGACGCTTAAAGGGGTTACTGAAACACCTAACAGCCGTGTACGTATTTACATTAACGGAGTAGTTAAAGCTATTACAACTTCGGATGCAACAGGAAACTATAGCTACTTAGTTGGAAAAGTGGCAGTTGGCGATGTTCTTAAAGTAGAACTTCTAAACGGTACAACTGTTGTAGCTACTAAAGAAATGACGGTTCAAGCAAGCGGTGGTAGCGGCGGAACTGGCGGTGGCGGAGGTGAAGTTGGAACGGTTGTATTAAATGCCGCAACTTCAGCTGACAAAACTGTTTCCGGAACAGCTCCAGCGGGCGCGAAAATTCGTCTAAGCTTAAATGGTACTGCAAAAGCAATTACGACAGCTGACGCATCAGGAAACTTCTCTTACCTTATGGGTAAATTAAATGCTGGTGATGTTGTAAAAGCTGAAATTTATGCTGGTTCAAGCTATGTGTTTGGGGCAGAAATTACAATTGGTTAAGAAATAACTTGGATGGGAGAGGCGTCACTAATTGGTGGCACCTCGCCCATTTTAATAAAAGAAGGAGATTTATGCATGAAGAAATTAGTATTAATTGGCGCAGTTATTATGCTTTTTGCGGCGCTTGTGGGCTGTTCAAATACATCTGATACGAAAAAAAGTAGTGAAAAATTGGAGAAAAAATCTGTAACAAAAGCAGATCCAAAGGAAGTATATGGATTAAAAGATATTGTGGATGTAAATGGCTTGCGCATTGAATTTACGAAAGCGCAACTTTTAGAATCAAACGGAAAAGACAACAGTGTTTTAAAGCTAAGTTTTGACTTGTATAATCCGACTGCTGATAAAAAAGGGTTCACAGCAATTAATTTAGAAGTGAAGAATAAAGAAGGTAAACAGTTAGACGTTTATCCGGGCGAAAACTACGGTAAGGAAATCGAGCCAGGAAATAGCGATAAAGGTGCTGGGTACTTCAAGGTCAAAGGAAATGGGCCTTTCACAGTGAAATACACGGATCCAGACAACGAAAAACTTGTTGCAAATTGGAAACTTGAGGTTGAAAAATAAAAGGAGATTAGGTACAGTGGAAAATTTTCTTGCAAAAAATAAACGAATTCTTATTGTGGGTGCGGGGGAACTTGGTATGAATGTCCTTTCATCATGTTTAAGGGATTCTAGGGGACAGGATGCAATTATTGGGTTCTTGGATGATGATAAGGCGAAACAACATTCTGTTTATAAAGGCTGTCCAGTTTTGGGTGGGCTAAATCAACTGAATGAGGTTATTCAGCGCTTTGATATTCAAACGATACTCATCGCAATTTCAAATCTTGGAGCCAATGAACATGATGCGATTGTTCTTAGCGGTGCCCGTTTTGGCGTTTCTGTGAAGACTATTCCAGGCGTTAGGGAACTTATCACACAAAGTCATTCGATTCACGAGCTGGAAGATATTACGATGCAAGAGTTGCTTGGCCGTTCGCAAGTCAAGCTAGACCAACTGCCACTCTTTTCTCAAATAAAAGGAAAAAAAGTTTTAGTTACTGGTGCAGGCGGCTCAATTGGCTCAGAACTTTGCAAACAATTGCTTGCGTTTGCGCCAGAAAGGCTGATTTTGCTTGGGCATGGTGAAAACAGTATTTATACGCTTATGATGGAGCTAAATAATCCGATTTTGGTGCCTATTATTGCAGATATTCAAGACATAGATGAACTAAACGATGTTTTCGCAGTACACCAGCCTGATATTGTTTACCACGCTGCTGCACATAAACATGTTCCATTAATGGAGCGTTCGTTAAAAAGTGCTTTTAAAAACAACTTTTTAGGGACAAAAAATGTGGTAGATATGTGTGAGGCTTACGGTGTAGAAACTTGCGTTATGATATCAACTGATAAGGCGGTTAATCCGGTCAATAATATGGGGAAAACAAAACGTCTTGCCGAAATGTATGTGCAATTAAAAGCAAAGCAATCAAATTGTAATTTTTCAGTTGTGCGTTTTGGAAATGTTCTTGGAAGTCGTGGGAGTGTCATCCCGCTTTTTAAGAAGCAAATTAAAGCTGGTGGTCCTGTGACGGTGACTCATCGTGAAATGACACGTTATTTTATGACAATCCCAGAAGCCTCATCGCTTGTTTTGCAGGCTGGCTCGCTTGCGAAGAGTGGCGAAATATATGTTTTAGATATGGGCGAATCAGTTAAAATTATGGATTTAGCGCAAAATGTTATTCGACTTTCAGGTTATACAGTACAGGAAATTGAAATCGTTGAATCGGGAATCAGGCCAGGGGAGAAATTACACGAAGAGCTTTTAGGTGAAGATGAGATTTATCCAGAGCAAGTTTCGGAAAAAATTCATGTTGGGAAGACGGTTCCGTTTGATGCGGAGGAGCTTTCAAACCTTGCTAAGTATTATCGCGATTTATCAACAAATGAACTGCTTCAAGCGGTAAATAGGCTAACTACGAAAGTGCCAGAGCGGATATGAGGAGCGAGGAAACAAATGAAGTTTTTATTTGCATATGATCATAAATTTTTCTTAGATAAAACGGACGTCTTATCTAAAACGGCATTTCCATATACAACCTGGGATAGATATTTGGAACATGCAGACGAGTTATTGGTTGCTTGTCGTTTGTTTCCTTTAACAGAATCACGAAATCATTATAGTGTTTCAAGTGGCAGGAATGTGTCGTTTACAAATATTCCAAATCCGAGTAGTCTCGCTTACTTTTTACCAAATAATTCTGCTGAAAAAGCGATGCGAGAAGCGATTCAATCAGTGGATGCGGTTATTGCGCGGGTTCCGTCACAAATTGGTTTTTTGGCGGTGCGAGTAGCGAGGGCACTCAATAAACCGTATGCGGTGGAAGTTGTTGGTGATCCAAAAGAAAGTTATCGTTTGCACGGTAGTTTAAAAGCGAAATGTTATGCGCCATTCGCGACTAAAACAATGCAAAAAACAGTTTGGAATGCGCCATTTGCACTTTATATTACGGAAAATGAATTACAGAAACTTTATCCATCAAAGGGAATTCAAGTAGCTTGTTCTAATACTGAACTGCCTGATTTTTCAGATGAGCTGATTATTGAAGAAAGAAAGTCTCGAGATTTAACTAAAAAAGTGGTTTTTGGGATGATTGGTTCGCTTGACTCTCATTATAAAGGGCTAGATGTGGCGATTCGTGCGCTTAGAAGAAGTAAGGAACATCTACCCCCGTTTGAATTTCGCGTGTTAGGTAGTGGTGTGAGTTCAAAATGGATGGCTATCGCGGAGGAAAACGGTCTGAAAAATGAGGTTGTTTTTTGTGGGACAAAGCCGGCAAATGAAGTGTTTGACTGGCTAGCTGAAATTGATATTTATCTTCAACCTAGTCGAACGGAAGGGCAAGGGCGTTCAGTCATTGAAGCGATGGCGATGGGGTGTCCGGTCATTACGTCTGATGTTGGAGGAATGAAAGAATTAACGGATTCTTCGATGCGCTTTCAAAGCGAAGACGATGCAAGGTTTTCTGAAATCATTCAGCTTGTTGTGCAAAACAAAGTCGCATATAAAACGCAAATCGACCGTAACTATGCGGAAGCAAAGCGGTTTTCAAAAAGTATTTTAATGCAAAAAAGAAATGAACATTATCAAAAATTTATCAACTGGATCGAGGGATACAAAAAATGAATGAATTAAAACTTGGAGTTTTAGGGCTTGGTTATGTAGGTTTACCAGTTGCGATAGCTTTTGGGAAGGAAATGCCTGTTATCGGTGTAGATGTTAATAAAAAACGAATCGAAGCACTTAAGGAAAAACATGATGAAACTGGCGAAGTAACAGCGGAAGATTTATTTTTAGCAAATATTGATTTCACAAGTGAGCCAGAACGTCTTAGTGAGTGTAACTTTATTATTGTGGCGGTGCCAACACCGATTAACGAAAGTAATCAACCAGATATGACGATTTTGCATAGAGCATCCGAATCAATTGGTAAGCACATTCAAAAAGGGACGATTGTTGTATTCGAATCGACCGTTTACCCAGGAGCAACCGAGGATGAGTGCGCGCCAATTATTGAAGCACATTCAGGCTTAGTGTCGGGCAAAGATTTTTTCATCGGTTACTCGCCAGAGCGAATTAATCCAGGTGATAAAATTCACACCTTTACTACGGTGAAAAAAGTCGTGTCTGGTCAAAATGAAGAGATTACACAAATTGTGGCGGACGTCTACGCTTCTGTTGTGAAAGCGGGTGTTTACAAAGCATCTTCGATTAGAGTTGCTGAGGCTGCTAAAGTTATTGAAAATACGCAACGCGATTTAAATATCGCTTTAATGAATGAATTGTCGCGCATCTTTCATGCGCTTGAAATTGATACGCAAGAAGTGTTAGAAGCAGCTGGAACAAAATGGAACTTCTTAAAATTTGAGCCAGGTCTTGTTGGCGGGCATTGTATTGGTGTTGATCCGTATTATTTAGCGCATAAAGCTGAATCAGTTGGCTACCACCCGGAAGTGATTCTTGCTGGAAGAAGAGTTAACGATAGTATGGCACAATTTGTCGGGCAGTCAATTATTAAAGATTTACTCAAACAAAATAGGCATTTAGGTAGTTTGAAAGTGGCAATTTTAGGTGTGACATTTAAGGAAAATGTTCCAGATATTCGAAATTCGAAAGTCATTGATTTAATTCGTGAATTGAAAGAATATGGTTTGGATGTACTCGCATTTGATCCGCTTGCCGATGCAGATGAAGTTTACAAGGAATATGCGCTTGAAATGGCACGTTATGACCAATTGAAAAATTCTGATGTGGTTATTTTGGCCGTTCCACACGAAGAATTCTTAGTTGATCACGGTTCGCTAGTTTCTGGTTTTCTAAAAACAGATGGTATCCTTGTCGATTTGAAAAAAGCGCTTAGAAAAGATGCGCAGTATAGCTGGAGCCTGTAATGACGAAGCTACTCATTGCAGTGACGGCAGACATCAGTGTGCGCCTTTTAACTGGCCAGCTTGATTATTTGGTGCAACGAGGTTATGACGTTCACCTTGTCGTTTCAAAAGGGGAAAATTCTGAAGTGCTTAAACAAAGCGGGGGCATTACGGTGCATTATATCAATATGGCGCGCGAAATTTCATTAAAGCAAGATATTTTGGCGCTTTTCCAAATGATACGTGTTTTTCGGAAGGTTCGTCCTGATATTTCCAATGTGGGGACACCAAAAGCGGGCTTACTCGGAAGTATTGCCGCTTTCTTGATGAGAACAAAGCGGCGAATATACACGCTCCGTGGTTTGCGAATTGAAACGGAAACGGGCTTTAAACGCACCATCTTGAAATGGATGGAACAGCTTACTATTAACCTTTCAACAGATATTATTGCAATCAGTCCAAGTCTCATCACAGCCTGTAAGAAGCTTGGTCTGAAAGGTACAAACAAAATGACTGTTTTAGGCAAAGGAAGCAGTAATGGTCTTGATATTGCTCTTTTTGAGGAAAAAAGACAAGAAATTGTGCCTGCACCGTTTCCAAATGATGATTTCGTCATTGGCTTTACTGGGCGAATCACGAAAGACAAGGGAGTGGAAGAGCTGGTTGAAGCTTTCTGCACGTTTAGCGAGGCGAATCTATTATTAGTTGGTGGACTTGATTTGTTCCACGGATTAAAGCCTGAAACCGTCGATTTAATTCAGCGTCATCCGCGGATTCACATGACTGGTTTTATTGCAAATCCGGCGCCGTTTTATAATTTTATGGATGTTTTTGTGATTCCGTCATACCGCGAAGGCTTTTCCAATGTTTGCTTGGAGGCGGCTGCTGCCGAATTGGCGGTCATTGGGACGGATGTGACGGGTATTCAAGACGCGGTGTTGGATGGTCAGACAGGCTTTTTAGTTGAGGCACGTTCTAGTGCGGCGATTCAGTCGGCGATTTCAACTTTTTGGCAGGAAGAAGGCTTACGTAAGGCTTACGCTTTAAATGGAAAAAAAAGAGTACTACAGCATTTCCAGTCTGAACAAATTTGGGCGGAGATGGTGGCGTTTTATGAGAAAGGGGAGGGGGATTATGTACGGTTACGTGAAGCGCGGAATTGATATTATTGGTGCAGTTTGTCTACTTACCGTGTTTTTAATACCGTTTCTAGTAATCGGATGTGTGTTGTTTATTACTCAAAAACACATTTTGTTTCGCCAACAACGCGCTGGGAAAGGAGAACGTGTTTTTTGGATTTACAAATTTCAAACGATGACAGATGCTAGAAATCGAAATGGCGACTTGCTGCCCGATGAAGAACGTTTGACGCGTTTTGGACAATTTTTAAGACAAACAAGTTTGGATGAGTTGCCGCAGTTTTTCAATATTTTAAAAGGCGATATGAGTTTCATTGGACCGCGGCCACTTCTTGTTTCCTATTTGCCACTTTACTCTGAGGTGGAAAAAAAACGACACCTTGTATTGCCTGGTTTGACGGGGCTTGCGCAAGTGAATGGACGCAATGCAATTAGTTGGCAAGAAAAATTTCAGTTAGACGTGTTATACGTCGAGCGCTTTTCATTTCGCCAAGATATCTCCCTTTTTTTCAAAACGTTTAAAAAGGTTTTAGGCAATAAAGATATAAGTCACGCGGGATATGCGACGACGCCACCATTTGAAGGTCATAAAAAGTAAGTGAAGGAGAAGGTAACATGAAGAAAATTCCACTTTCAATTCCCCATATGAGCGGACATGAGATGGCATATTTAAAGAAGGCGTTTGATACAAATTGGATTGCTCCGGTTGGGCCTAATGTGGATTTATTTGAGCAAAAAGTACGAGATTTTACGAATGCGCGTTTTAGTACGGCGACTAATTCAGGGACAGCTGCGATTCATTTAGCCCTTATTTTGTTAGGCGTTCGCGCGGGGGATACGGTGTTTTGTCAAAGTTTCACATTTTCGGCTTCGGCAAATCCAATTTGTTATCAAGGCGCCACACCTGTTTTCATTGATTCGGAACTTGAGACGTGGAATATGTCTCCTGCCGCACTTGAACGGGCTTTAAGGGCGGCTGAAAAGCAAAATAAATTGCCAAAAGCAATTATTGTGGTTCATCTTTACGGTCAACCAGCTAAGATGGGAAAAATTTTAGCGTTAGCGAATCAATTTGGCATTCCGGTTATCGAAGATGCTGCTGAATCGCTTGGTGCAACATACCGCGGTGAGCATACGGGGACGATGGGGGACATTGGTATTTATTCGTTTAACGGAAATAAAATCATCACGACATCAGGCGGCGGAATGCTCGTCTCGCAAAATGAAGCGCACACCACCAAAGCAAAGTTTTTATCCGAACAAGCAAAAGAAGAAGCGCCTTATTATCAGCATGAAAAAATTGGCTATAACTACCGCCTAAGCAACGTCTCTGCTGGAATTGGCTGTGGACAAATGGAAGTTTTACAAGAGCGCGTGGAACAAAAACGTGCGATTTATGAGCGCTACAAGAAAGCCTTTATCAACTACCCGCAGATTTCATTTCAAACGGAAATTCCGTTTACTCGGACAAATCGCTGGCTTACTGCTATTCAAATAGACGATTTAAATCCGCTCGAATTGAAAAAACAGCTAGATGCAGTGGGAATTGAAGGTCGCCTGCTTTGGAAGCCACTACACCTACAGCCGGTATTCCAAACTGCGCAATTCTACAAAGAAGATGGCCAAATAAGCAACGCAGAATACCTATTCCAGACTGGATTTTGTTTGCCATCAGCCACACAAATGACAATAGAAGAACAAACACATGTCATTGAATCTGTCTTGGCATATGTGAAGGAACACCATCATGCCATTATCTAAAAAACAACTTATAGAATTCTTTTGCATGTTTGCTGTTATAGGGGCAACACTAGTTAGCTCCATTTATATAAGTTTAAACCCACGCGAGCCGGGCTACGAATTGTTGCCGCTACTTCCGCTTTTTTATACGGTGACCGGTTGCGTTCTCGTTCGCTCACTGCTCTATGATTTTAAAATGTTCAATTTTGTTTTCATGGGCCTAAGTTTTTTGCGCTATGTTGTATTGCCCTTTTTTATCGTCTACGCAAATTATTACGGCGGACGTTCGCCAGTTCCGCCAACAGCACGTAGTTACGACCTCGGTTTAAAACTCATGTTGTATGAACTTTTCGCCGTGACGCTCGCCATTATCATTTTTGATTATTTGCGGAAGCGCCGAAAAATGAGCAAACCAGTAACAAAACTCGAATTAAAGCGAAGCCCTTCCATTTTCTTTTATGTGCTTTTTTCAATAGGTGCCTTTGCTCTTGTTCTTGTCACGCCTGGCGCACTTTCTGGCGTATCATTCCTCATTCCGACCGACCGTGTTGTTGGCGTTCTAAAGGAAATACCGCTTGCTGCGGCACTGGCGCTTTACATGTTTATTATCGCCAAACAAATTGTAGCGCTCCTTCTTATGTGGCGCTTCTTCAAAAAATACGAAGCTACTGGAAAAAAAAGCTACGTTTATTTTGCGGTCATTGTCATGATTATAAATATCGGCATTTTTGCAGGCACAAACCGAACGGACATCATCGTTTGTACAGTGACATCGCTATTTATCTTTAAGAAGTTCTTTCCGAAGTACTTCAAGAAAATTGCCATTCTCGTGGTCGCGGGCATGACGTTTGTCGTTGTCCTCCTAGCCTCCATTCGCCAAATTGTTTCCGTTTCAGGAAATGCGAGTGAGCTCATTGATTTCACAGATACTATGCAAGTTTATCTTGGAGGTCCTTACAACGTTGCGATGGCCATCGAAATGAAATACATGTTTCCAGAAGCGAGTCATCTCTCCGTCTTGTTTTATGATATGTTCCGCCCGATGATTGGCATTAATGTATTCATCAAAAACTTGCCGATTGATTTTTCCGTACTCTATTACAATGAACGGTACTTTTTTAAAGATAACATTTCGCAAATTTTACCCATGATTGGACAAGGGAACTTATACTTTGGCTATATATTTGCACCAGTTATCACCGTTAGTTTTGTCGCACTCGCCTACTTTTTTCAGGCTAAAATGGAACGATCTGGTAACCTCGAGCTTGTCTATTTTCTAACACTTGCGACCTCTAGGCTGGGGTTTTTGCTCGGACAAAACACAATGAACATGGTCAACGATATGAGCTATAATTTAGTGCTTTTTCTCATCATCTATCTATTAAACAAAAAAATCATCTATAAAAAGCGAAGGATTTCTCTATATGAATAAAAAAACAAAACGTATCGGTTATTTTTTCTTATACGAAATACCGATTCACCTCATCAACTTAATAACGGCTCTTTTGCCAAATGCTACACCCACCGTCGCATTACGCGGATTTTTAATGCGTCCATTCTTCAAAAAGTGCGGCAAAGGATTTCGGATTGCAAGCGGTGTAACGATTAATCGTCCGGATCAAATTGAAATCGGGAACTATGTTTACATCGCCCATCAAACTTGGCTTAATGGGGCCGGGGGGCTGAAAATTGACGACGGCGTTCGAATTGGTCCGATGTGTGTCATTGTCACCTCAAAGCATGAATTTAAAGACGGCAAAATGACGAATGCCTATATCCCAGCGCCCGTTCACATCCATTCAGGGTGTTGGCTCGCGAGCCATGTGGTTGTAACAGATGGCGTTGAAATTGGGAAAGACTCGCTTGTTGCGGCTTCTGCAGTTGTTGCAAAATCTGCAGAAGCAGGAAGTAAACTAGGCGGAGTGCCTGCTAAGCCAATTGGTAGGGCGGAAAAATGATTAGAGCCGTCCGAAATATTGCGGCAAATGCTTACGGCGTTACGATGATAAAAAAGGGTATCGTCATTGTGACTGGACTACTCTCAATGATTTTTCTCACCCGTTTTTTAGGCCCAGAATTAAAAGGAGAATACAGCTACCTATTTAATCTGGTGACCATTGGAACGACCGTTTTAAACTTGGGCATTTCGCTTGTCTACCCAGAATATAAACGGCGCCCACGTGATTATCGTAATGTATTTATTACGCTGTCTCTACTGCAATATTTTATCTACATGACGCTTTCCATGCTCTTCCTTTTTTTATCAGGAAATATAGATTATGGACTGGTCGCGGTGCTCATTTCTGTCAGCATTTTAAATTTGCAACTTTCACAACTCAATTTAGTAGAGGATATACGGTCGCATAGTGTCATTACAATTGTTGGTGCCATTTCAAACCTTGTTTTCACGTTCATCATCTTCTGCTTCTTTAAAAGTAGTGTGAGCTTGGCGCTTATTGTATTCTTGCTTAAAAATACGATTTTGATTGTCTTTACACTCCGAGCACTTGCGAATAAATTTCATTTTGCTGGCTTAGGACAAGATTTCAAAGACATTTTAATTGCGGGCATTTTGCCAATGCTAACGACGTTTTTAACTTCTATCAATTACCGAGCGGACATCGTTTTACTAGGGCTTATGAATGTTTCTTTTTACGACATTGGGCTTTATAGTACTGGTGTTCAACTTGCTGAATATTCGTGGATGATTCCGGATATTTTTAAAGAAGTTATGCTTCATAAAAATGCAAGGCGAGATGATTTAAGGGGTTTGCTATTTTCGCTTCGAATGGCAACTACTTCTGTGTTTGTCTTCATTGTCATTATGGTCGTTTTTGGAAAATGGATTATTTGGCTTCTTTTTGGGTCGAATTTTGTAGATGCATATGGAATCACGGTTTTAATGTTCTTAGCGGTTCCGTTTATTGTCTACACGAAAATTATTAGTACATTGTTTATTGCAAACGGGAAATGGCGATTTTATTTTATAACCTTGCTCATCGCCGTTATTTTAAACATTGGGCTTAATTTTGCCTTTGTGCCATTTCTTGGGACGATTGGTTCTGCGCTAGCTTCTATTGTTTCTTATAGCGTTTCAGGCGGTATTTTCCTTATTTGGTTACTTAAAAACACAGAAGCAAGATGGTATGAAGTCATCATGATTAATAAAACAGATATCGTGCAAATCATGCATTTGATAAAAGGAGAAAAGAGATAGTGGATTCTATAGACGTAAAAGGTGTTCTACAGATTATAAAACGAAATTTTTGGTTAATTATTGGTCTGACAGCTTTATCGGTTCTTATTGCAAGTATTATTACGTTTTTTGTTATTCCAAAAGGATATAGTGCGACAACCCAAATTCTGGTCACACAAGCTGGCGAAAGTGATATTGCGCAAAGCTCTGAAGTCCAAGCAAATATTCAAATGGTGAATACGTATGCGGTTATTTTGAAAAATACAGACTTATTAAAAGAAGTGGCCAAGGACTTTCCAGTGTATTCTGCTAAAGATATTGCTTCTCGCATGACGGTTTCAAGTGATTCCAATTCGCAAGTTTTAAATTTGACGATTAAAGGTGAAAATCCTTACGTTGCGGTTAGTTTGGCTAACAATTTGGCAGAAGAGTTTCAAATGCGAGCGCAAAAATTAATTAAGACAAATGAAGTCTCGATTTTATCTAAAGCAGATATTGAGGAAAGTAAAAGTCCGACAAGCCCAAATCACATGATTCATCTTGCAATTGGATTCGTTATGGGGTTATTTTTAGCTTTCTTGATTATTGCTTTAAAGGAAATTTTGGATAGCTCGATTAAAACGGAGGAAGACATTGAGAAGCTTCTAGAGTTGCCGATTTTAGGTGTTGTGAATCATGTGGAAAGAGGAGGAATACAACGATGAAATTTAAACAAAAGTCATTTTTGGGTAGAGGGATTACGTTGAATGCCGAAAATGCTCATTCAGTTTTTGCAGAACAAATTCGCGCTATCCGGACGAATACACTATTTTCGTCTGCTGAAGCGCTCAAAACATTAGTAGTCACATCGCCTGAACCTGGCACGGGGAAGTCTTTTATTTCTGCTAATTTGGCGATTTCATTTGCCGATCAGGGTTACCGGGTCCTACTAGTTGACACGGATTTAAGAAGACCTGCTGTACACCGTTATTTGCATTTAATTAATACAGTTGGTGTTAGTAATTTCTTAACAGGACAGGAGCTTTTAGAGGACTGTATACAAGAAACAAAGCATGACAATTTATACGCGATAACAAGTGGAGTAATTCCGCCTAATCCTGCTGAATTGTTGTCTTCATCAAGAATGAAACAATTTGTACAGACAGTTTCAGGCATGTTTGACATGGTTATTTTTGATGCTCCTCCTATTTTACCAGTTGTCGACCCAATTTTAATTGCGAATTTAGTTGATGGTGTGGTTTTCAATTTGCGGAGTGGTTTTTCGGAAGGACAGGCAGCAATTAAATCGCTTGAAAAAATTCGTCAAGCAGGCGGACGAGTAATCGGTGCTGTTTTAAATGATAAAAAAGCAACTGGAACAAAATACGAAGAAACCTATTATGGTTTAGCTGAAACAAACTAAGAGGAAGTGAAACCCGCTTTGAGAAAGAAAAGAAGGATGAGAAAACGGATAATTTGGTGGAGTATTAGTATTTTACTACTATCTGTGCTAGTTTATACGAGTTATTTTGTCTACTCCTCAACAAAAATGTTCCAGAAAATCTATACGAAAACTGGGATTCCAGAAAAAGATGCAAACCAAGATGAAACATCCGCAAAGTTAGTTGTCGGGCAGCCATTTTCAATTTTGCTGCTCGGAACAGATGCTAGGACACATGATGTAGGGCGGACAGATACAATGATTTATATGACCGTCAATCCAACAAAAAAGGAAGTTACCTTAACAAGTATCCCTCGTGATACGCGTGTTTTTATCCCCGATAAAAATAAAGAAGATAAAATTAATCACGCCTATGCATTTGGTGGCGTACCGCTTTCAATTCAGACGACGGAGATGTTTCTTGATGCACCAGTTGATTTTTTTGTTAAAATTAATATGGAAGGTTTCCGTGACCTGGTCGATGCAGTTGGTGGTGTTACCGTTTATAATGACAAAGATATTAGTATTGGTAAGAAAAGCTTTTCAAAAGGTGAAGTCCGCCTAGACGGGAAGGACGCGCTGACATACGTTCGAATCCGTAAAACAGACGTTGAAGGTGACTTTGGTCGCCAAAAGCGCCAGCAACAAGTTATTTTAGCGATTGTAGACAAAATAGCATCTCCGGGAACAATTGTAAATTTTGATAAAATTTTTGAAGCTACTGGGATTAATATGGAAACCAATTTGACCTTTCATAATTTACGAGATATTTTATCAAATTATCAAGATGCCCGCAAAAATATTATCCATAAAACAATTCCTGGCGTTGGCGTAAAGATTGATGGCATCTACTATTATCAAGTTTCAAATAAAGCTAAATTGCAAGCTGAAATTAAATCTGCTTTAAGCTACAAATAACCGTATTCGAGCCCGAATACGGTTATTTGTTCGAAATGATTTTAGCTGGAACACCAGCAGCAACTGAAGCGGCAGGTATATCCTTCGTTACCACACTACCCGCTCCAATTTTGGCATTTTCTCCAACAGTAACAAGAGGGATAAATGTGCTATTTGCACCGACTAGCGTGCCCTGACCAATTTTACAGCCACCTGTTAAAACGGATCCTGGTCCAATATGACTAAAATCAGACAGCTCGGTGTCATGCTCGATGATTGCCCCAGAATTCACTATTACATGATTTCCTACATGAGCGTTTAGTTGGACTATTGCACGAGCCATAATTAGGCTTCCAACCCCAATTTGATTGGGACTTTCCACAATCGCGGTTGGGTGTATGAGTGATGTAAAGGTATTTTGATTTTTAGCAAGAGCATGGACTATTTTCTCTCTCGCCGCATTATGACCTATGGCGATAAAAAATAAAGCATCTGTCCGTTTTTCATCTAAGTTTTTTGTAAGTGGACGGTAGCGGACGCTGTCAATATACTCATCTGTTTGAAATTTATCATCCCAAATTTCGATTAACTGATAATTTTTAAGTTGTTTTATCAGATGTTGAACGATCTTACTATGTCCTCCGTCTCCGATTACGATTATATTCTTCAATAAGATTGCCTCCCATCTAAGCTCTCTTTCATTATATCTCAATCATGTTTAAAAAGTTTAGTTTTTTATAAAAATAACTGCAAAATTTACAAGTTTAGAAGCTGCTATAGAAAGTGAGTTTCGTTAAACCATATGCTACCTTTATTGATTCTATGTATGTGAAAGCAAACTCCAATAAACGCGAATTTAAAAAGAAACTTGTTTGAAAAACACGCTTTTTCCGGTCTCTAAGGGGTAAGAGTTCACGCCACTTAGCAAAAAAGCTATTTTGAGATTTTTTTTATACGCTTTTAGAGAAAAGATTCACAATTCATCTACATATTTCATAAAGGTTACATGATATACTTAAAATGTGTGAATTTGAGATAAAAATGAAACAAAAGGAAGACTTTATTTTAATGCACACAATAAAATATAAGGGAGATTGATTATGAAAAAAGGTGTGAAACTAGCTTATGGTGTTTTAGCATTATCAATAGTTCTTGCATTACCGACGGTAGCATTTGCAAACGAAACGGACATTTCAAATGGTGAAGTTAATCAAACGTTAGCAGAAGTATCTGAACAAAGTCCAGCAGATGTGGTTCAATCTAATCCTAATGAAGCGGGAAAAGAAGATGTAACGAAAGAACAAGTAAGTGAAACACCAAATGTAGAAAAAAGCGGAGAAACAGTAGAAACAGAAAAACCAGCACTTCAAACAGTTGATGAAACAAAACTAGCAAACTTAACGGCAACTCCACTTGCAGTAGCTAAAGTTGGAGTGAAAGTTGAGGTAAATGCTACAACAACACCAAATTATTTTGTAACTGCAGAAGATGGTGTAGCGTTAAGTTTTAAAGTAAAACCGAATGTTTCTTCTATCGGGAACAAATCTGTTGTAGTGATTGCGACTGATGGTACTACAACGGAAGAAATCACGGTAAACTATGTTGTACAAGATACACAAAAACCAACTATTGAGCTTGTAGATGAGGATATTTATCTTGAATTAGGCGAGGACTTCTGGTATGCAGAAGATTTTGTTGTTGCAGATGACAACTCAGTCGATTATGAAGTTTTCTTTGCAGATGGTCGTGAGACACTTGATACATCTAAAGTAGGGATATTTACAGCAGTAATTGTAGCTCGTGATGCGGCAGGAAATGAAGCTCGTGTTACGATGACCTATCATGTTGTAGACCCTGAATCAACTATTGGTGAAGAAGCGTCCTATGCTGCTCCAACAATGGATACCAATAAATCAACGGCAAGCGATATTTATGGAAAAACGCGTCCATATGCTTTTGTTGGCATAACAGCAGAGGATGGTGTAACGGTTCTTGGTACAGGTTATGCTAATGCAAATGGGGAGTTCCACATCCATCTTGAAACACCGCTAAAAAAAAACCAAACAATCTATATTATGAGTGTTGATATGCAAAGTCTTGAATACAGTGACATTGCAGGATACACATACACGGGCGAAGGTGTAGTAGTGAAGCAAGTAAATAAGCCGGGTGTAACAAAAACCGTGACTGCTAAAACTACGCCAGTGAAAGTAAAAGATCCTGTTGCGAAATTACCTAAGACTGGCGATACTGCTACAGGGGGTGCCGTAGCAGTTGGAACAATTGTGACTCTATTAGCTGCTTTTTATTTAAGAAAACGTAGTTAATTTATGTAAAAGAAGACGTGGAATTTTGCGTCTTCTTTTTTGTTTAAAGTAAGCTGTGTTATAATCAAAGAAAAACAGTAGGGAAGAATGATTTTATGGCAAATGGTAGTATTATCAATTTAATTAATGGCATATTAGACTCGCTACCGAAATCGGAGCAAAAAATTGGACGAGCCATTTTGAACGATCCTCATTTTGCTGTTAAAGCTTCTGTTCAAAGTCTTGCAAATAAGGCAGATGCCAGTGCAGCAGCAGTTATCCGCTTTTCAAAATCACTCAATTTGGATAGTTTTCCGGAACTAAAACGGCAGCTTTCGATGGAACTCGCATTACCTAAAAAAGCAGGCTATTATGATATTGAACCAGACGAGTCATTTGATTCGATACGTGAAAAACTGGTTTCGAATATGATCCAAACTACGCAAGACACAGCTAGCCAATTGAGAGAGGAAGCTATTTTGCAAGTTTGCGCCGAGATGGAACGAGCTGAAACGATTTATGCTTACGGTGTTGGGGCATCGTGGCTTATTGCGGAGGATATTGCACAAAAATGGCTACGTGCTGGTAAAAATGTTTTCTTATCGCAAGATCCGCATGTTTTAGCTATGGCATTTTCAGCAGGCAATCCAAATAGTATTTTAATTGCGATTTCAAATAGCGGGGAAACATCGGAAGTTCTACAACTGGCGAAAGAGGCGAAACGAAGCGGCTTGAAAGTCGTTAGCCTAACGCGTTTTGGCAATAATAAACTAAAATCTATTGCGGACTTTGTGCTTGAAACTTCGCGCGCCCCGGAAGCTGAACTACGAAGTACTGCTACAAGCTCTAGGCAGGCGCAGCTTTTGGTTATTGATATTTTGTTTTATTATTTTGCCTCAAAACGTTACGAAGACATGATTACGCACATCAAAAAATCACGAGAAGCAACTAATCGCTTTCGGGAATAAAATGAGTTTGCGCATACCTTTTTTTATCACTTAAAGAGGGCCAACTGCGCGAAAGGGGAAATTGTTATGAGCATTTATTTCTACGGCTGTATCTCGATGGACGGATACTTGGCAGATGCTAACAATCGCTTGGACTGGCTGCATCAAACGGGTGCTCCAGAGGAGACCAACTATGCGGAATTTTATAGTCAAATGGATATTTCAATTATGGGGAAGAAGACATATGATGAAATTGTTGATATTGCAGGCATCGAATCGCTTTATGCAACAACGCAAAATTACGTTTTCACTCACGGAAAAGAACTTGCTTTAAAGAGCTTTCAGCAAGTTCAAGGTGATGTGGTAGAATTTGTGCGACAGCTTCCGGCGGATAAAAATGTCTGGATTGTTGGTGGGAACAGCGTTTTGGCACCGCTTTTGAACGAAAATATGGTGGATAAATTATATGTTCAAGTGGCGCCAGTGTTACTAGGAAAAGGGATTCCGTTATTTACACAAGAGGAAGAGGTAAAGCGTTTCAAATTAATGGAAGTGCATCAATATGGGCAATTTGCTGAAATGGTTTTTGAAAAATGATGGGTATGTGAACAAGGCTTACTAAATTCGCGTAAAGTGGATGGAGTGAGCTTTTTTTTTCGGGTGAATATTAGATGGATTGCAATGGTTACATAATCCTTTTTTTGGAATTTGTCAAGACTTTTTTTTGATTTAAAGAGGCGTAAAAAGTGTAATTCCTCATAAATAGTATACAGACATATAGGGGGCTCATTGTTATACTATACTATAAATCTTAACTTCTTTATGGAAAGGAAGTTAGTTTAAGGGAGTGAGTATCATGGAAATTTAAAAATTTTACAATTCTGAAAGATATATCACGACTTAATTTATTAGTAAAAAAGGAGCTATGGCATGAAAAAAATCTTATCATCACTAGTTGTTGCAATGCTAGTTTTATTAACATTATCTAATTCGCTCTTACCTTTAACAGCTAAGGCGGAAACAGGGGTAACGAAGGCAGAAGCAGGGGTAACGCTTGAAGTAGGTACTGAGGCAGAACTACGAAGTGCGTTAAATAATGAATTAGTTAGCAAAGTCATATTAAAAAATGATTTAGTATTAAATGATTTCACAAACTACGTCATTAAACATGACGTGACAATCGAAGGTGCAAATCATAAAGTAACGCTTAATAATAGTAGTTTCGTAAGTGATTTGTCCAGCGTGGCAAATGTCGTTTTCTCGAATATTGATTTTTCATCAAGCTCGAGAGTTATTTTTAAAACGAGTGTAGTGAACTACGGTGTTACACTTGAGAATGTCACTTTAAATGGCGGACAAGCAGTTTCAAATATTAACGGTACTACTTATATCAAAGGAAATAATAGTTTCACGACACCGAGTGTAACAGATGTGTTTAACGTGAAAAACCTTATTTTTGATCAAGCATCTACGACAACTATTAAAAACACGGGTGATGCTAACGCTATTCAAGTCTATTCATCAGGAAATGTACAACTAGGAGCGGGCGCTAAGCTATCTATTGATTCAATGGGAATCGGTATGTATTTTAATGGACCTCAACAAACATTTGCGATTAATGACACAGCAGAACTTAATATTGTCAGCAGATATGCGGGTATTAAAGGTGTTGAAACAGCTGTAAATGTTGGTTCAGGAAGTAAGGTGAAATTAAATTATCAAAAAGCAGTAATGTCATCTGAGTCACGCATTTATGTAAATCAACTAACAATGACAAAAACTGCCTCATTTGAAGCTATTTCCTCTCCGATAAGTCTATATGCTGTTCAAATCTCTCCTTCTGGGAAAGTGACAATGGATAGTGTAGAATACTTTGACTTTAGAAATGAAAACAGAACGGGCTTAGCACTCTATATGGAAGGTAATGGCGGTGTTTTCTCAACTACCAACCAAAATGTTGCTGCTTGGGAAAAAGGAACTGACATTCTTGGAACACCAAAATATGTGTGGAAAAATTTAACATCAATAACAGATTTATACGGAAATGTAAGCACGGTTTCAATTACAAATGTGCCAGCATTCAAAACAGAGTTTGAAAATCAGAAATTTGAAAGACTATCAAATGACACAATTACAAATGATAAGCCTGTCATTAACGCAAGTGATAAAACACTTAAAGTAGGTGACACATTTGATCCAAAAGCAGGTGTTACAGCTAGTGACACAGAAGATGGGGACTTAACAAGTGTCATTGAAGTAACAGCAAATAATGTAGACACTACAAAACCAGGTACGTATCAAGTTAGTTATAAAGTAACAGATAGTGATGGTAATGTAACGACAAAAACTATTACTGTTACTGTGGGAACAAATGATAAACCTGTTATTACAGCATCAGACAAAACACTTCGAGTAGGTGACACGTTTGATCCAAAAGCAGATGTCACAGCAAGTGATACAGAAGATGGTGATTTAACAAGTGCCATTGAAGTGACAGCGAATAACGTGGATACAACGAAAACAGGTACGTACGAAGTTAGTTATAAAGTAACAGATAGTGATGGAAACGAAGCAACGAAGACAGTTACAGTTACTGTAGTGACAAATGACAGTCCGATTATTACAGCAGCAGATAAAACAATCAAAGTAGGCGACACGTTTGATCCAAAAGCAGATGTAACAGCAAATGACACAGAAGATGGCGATTTAACAAGTGCCATTGAAGTGACAGCAAATAATGTAGATACAACAAAAGCTGGCACATATCAAGTTAGCTATAAAGTAACGGACAGCGACGGAAACGAAGCAACGAAAACCGTTACTGTGACAGTGAAAACAAACGATAAACCCGTTATTACAGCAGCGGATAAAACAATCAAAGTAGGCGACACGTTTGATCCAAAAGCAGATGTAACAGCAAATGACACAGAAGATGGCGATTTAACAAGTGCCATTGAAGTGACAGCAAATAATGTAGATACTACAAAAGCTGGCACATATCAAGTTAGCTATAAAGTAACAGACAGCGACGGAAATGAAGCAACGAAGACCGTTACCGTAACAGTTGGGACAAACGATAAACCTGTTATTACAGCAGCGGATAAAACAATCAAAGTAGGCGACACGTTTGATCCAAAAGCAGATGTAACAGCAAATGACACAGAAGATGGCGATTTAACAAGCGCAATCGAAGTAACTGCGAACAATGTAGATACAACAAAGGCTGGCACGTATGAAGTTAGCTATAAAGTAACGGACAGCGACGGAAACGAAGCAACGAAAACCGTTACCGTAACAGTAGGAACAAACGATAAACCAGTTATTACAGCAGAAGATAAAACAATCAAAGTAGGTGACACGTTTGATCCAAAAGCAGATGTAACAGCAAATGACGCAGAAGATGGCGATTTAACAAGTGCCATTGAAGTAACAGCAAACAATGTAGATACAACGAAGGCTGGCACGTATGAAGTTAGCTATAAAGTAACGGACAGCGATGGAAACGAAGCAACGAAGACGATTACAGTTACAGTTGAAAGAAATACTGAAGGTACAATTACAGCAAACGATTTCACAATCGGTAGCGATAGTCATGTGACAGGTACGTATACAGGCGATGTAGTAAAACTAAAACTTATTGTAAATGGTGAGGAAAAGCAAACGATTTCTGTAACAACTAATCCTACTTACAAGTACTACGCGAGTGACAAGATTAAGAATCCAACAGACGTAGTATATATCGTCGGACTTGATGCGGACGGAAATGAGCTGGACCGTGCAAAAGTTAATGTGAAAAAAGCAACTGTTGGAACAATCACAGCAGATGACTTTACAATTGGTACGGATAACTATGTGACAGGTGCGTATACGGGTGATGTAGCAAAACTAAAACTTATCGTAAATGGTGAAGAAAAACAAACGATTTCTGTAACAGTTAATCCTTATAACTATTTTGCAAAAGATAAAATATTAAATGCTACGGATGAAGTGTACATCGTTGCTCTTGATGCAACTGGTAAAGAGTTGGATCGTGCGCAAGTCAATATTAAAGAGCCAACTTCAGGAACGATTACAGCAAATGATTATTTGCTACAAGACCCTGACGGTTATGTGAGAGGTACGTATACGGGCGATGTAGCAAAAATAAAACTTATTGTAAACGATGAAGAAAAGCAAGCTATTACAGTATCAGGAAGTCCGTATAAATATTATGCAAAAAATCTGATTACAAGTGTTACGGATATTGTTTATGCGGTAGCGCTCGATGCAAATGGTAAGGAGCTTGACCGGACAATCGTAAACATTGTACAAAAAACGACTTCTGGCGAAATAACAGTAGGTGATTTCCACAAAGGCTCTGACAACCAAGTTGAAGGAACTTACACAGGTGATATCGTTAAAGTTAGCCTGACAGTTAATGGTAAAGAATTCACAAGAATTCCGGTTGAAAAAGGTGTCATCAGTTACTATGCAAATGATAAAATCCTTCAAGTATCGGATATAGTTATTATCAAGGGCTATGATGCACAAGGAAAATTATTAGATAGTAAAGAAGTAACGGTAATCACAGCACCTGATACTACAGGAGAAATTACACTAAATTCCTATAAACTAGGCGTTGATGAAAGGATTACAGGAACTTACACAGGTGATATCGTCAAGCTTCGTGTTGTTAAAGGAGATCAAACATATTCAACTATTCCAGCAAACAGTAACGTGGTTAAATATTATGCTAAAAATATCGTAACGGATGTAACGGATATCGTTATGGTTGAAGGTTTGAACTCAAAAGGTAAGGTTGTTAGTTCCAAACAATTAAATATTTATACAACAGACGGAACAATTACGGCAGCTTCTTATCAAATTGGACAGGAACGTGTAAAAGGAACTTATTCGGGAGATATAACACGAGTAGCTCTAGAAGTTAACGGTACTGTGCAAAGCGCAATTCCTGTAAGTGGTAATAAGTACGAATACTATTCAAAAAATCTAATCACAAGCCCAGATGATGTGGTATATGCAATTGGGTATGATTCTTTAGGGAAAGAATTAAATCGCGTCCCGGTTACAATCATAGATAAAGCACCTGTAACAGGTACAATCACACTTAACGAATTTAAAGTTGGTAATGATAAATACGTAGAAGGTACTTATACCGGAGATGTATACAGAGTTGCATTAGTTGTGAACGGAGTAGAACAATCAAGAATTCCACCAAAAGAAAACAATGTAATCAGTTATTATGCAGCACCATTAATTACCAGTGTTAATGATGATGTGAAAATGGTTGGTTATGCAGCAGACGGTACACAAGTTGCGGAAGTAAGTCTAACTCTAACAGAAGTAACAGGTACAATTGCAGCTAACAGTTATAAAATTACGGACAACTATTTAACGGGCACATATACTGGTGATGTTACACGTGTCTCAGTTGAAGTTAATGGGACAGAATTACAAACCATTCCTGTTAAAGCAGATAATACGTATGAATATTTCCTAAAAGGAAAAGTAACAAGCGTCACTGACAAAGTAAAAGTGTACGGAAAAGACAGTTTAGGAAATAAATTATCAGAAGCAGATGTCCAGTTGACGGAATAAAAACTACATGTAAGTAATGTATTCGAACGTCTAAGTTATAAAAAGGCGTTCGAATACAACTGCTTATACACGATTCTTTGATTAGGAAGAGCAAGGAGAGAATTTTAAATGAAGAAAAGTATGAAAGGCTTACTCATACTGCTAATAATTGGGACTATATCCATTTCAGCAGCGTGCAGTAATGATTCGGCTAAAGAAAAAAAAACAACAGAAAATAAAGAATATGTTTCAAAAACAGTAAACAATATGAATATAAAAATCAACTCCATTCAAACGACAGAGAATGCAAAAGGCGACAAAAACATGGTGGAAATCGGCATGATCATCACAAATAAAGATTCTGGCGAAGTAAGCATTGGCGCAGGAGATTTTAAAATTAAAGCAGATGGAAAAACATATTTGGTTTTCCCACAAGGGAATAACTTTGGTGATGTTATTGCTCAAGGGAAAAAACTAACCGGTAGCGCCTTCTTTGAATTGCCAAAATCAGTCAAAAAAGGTGAACTTATTTATGTAGTGAGTAAAAAGGATGTAGCAAATTGGGATATTGATATTCCAGCTGCGAAATAATATGGGGGGCGAGCTTGTGGAAATAACAGTTTTAGGATTAGGTTATATTGGGTTGCCAACTGCAATTATGTTTGCCAACCATAATCAAAAAGTTTTAGGTGTGGATGTCAATCCACAAGTAGTTAACTTGCTACAAAAGGGGCAAGTGCACATTGAGGAGCCAGGATTACAAGGTGCACTCAATCAAGCGATAGAACAAGGGAATTTCCATGTTGGGTTAATCCCAAAAGCGGCAGATGTTTTTATTATCGCTGTGCCTACCCCAAATAACGATGATTTACTTAAATCATGCAACTTAGACTACGTTTTATCTGCGGTAGAGATGACGTTACCTTGTTTAAAAAAAGGAAATACGGTCATTGTCGAATCGACTATTGCGCCGCGTTCAATGGAAGACTACATCAAACCTGTGATTGAAAACGCAGGATTTACTATTGGGGAAGACATTTTTCTTGTCCACTGCCCGGAACGCGTGCTCCCAGGCCAAGTCATTCATGAGTTAGTTCATAATAACCGTATTATTGGCGGCATGACAGAAGCTTGTGCGGCGGCTGGTAAAGCTGTTTATAGTGTTTTTGTAAAAGGAGAATTACTTGAAACTAGTGCGGCAGTTGCGGAGATGTCAAAGCTAATGGAAAACACATATCGCGATGTTAATATTGCGCTTTCCAATGAGCTTGCTAAAGTGTGCGACCGTATTGATATTAACGCACTGGAAGTCATTGAGCTAGCGAATAAGCATCCACGTGTCAATTTGCATTCCCCAGGCCCTGGTGTTGGTGGACATTGTTTAGCAGTTGATCCGTATTTTATTGCGGCGAAAGCGCCAGAAGAGTCACCGCTTATCCAGATGGCAAGAGGAATTAATACGTCTATGCCAGAATATGTCATTGAAAAAGTAAGTATGGCTTTAGCTGATAAAATACATCCGAAAATTACTGTGATGGGGCTTACTTATAAAGGTGACATTGATGATATTCGCGAAAGTCCAGCAATTGAAATTTATCAGAAATTACTGGCGAGACGAGATTATCAAGTTGTGGCCTATGAACCGCACATAAAGGCGGATTTTATTGAGCCTAATTTGGAAGTAGCCCTGGAAAATGCCGATTTAGTATTAATTTTGGCCGATCATAGTGTGTTTAAGAATTTACAAGCTGAGGATTTTGCTAAAACGAATCAAGCAATTGTCATTGATACTAAAAATATTCTAGAACTTTATAAAAATGATGAAAACTATTTTAATTTGGGTAATCTTTTTGAATTAAAAAATCATTTAGTGAGGGTCTAAAAACTTTAGAGGAAAAAAGTTTATATGAAAAAAATATTGGTCATTACCCAGAATTTCCCTCCAGAAATCGGAAGTGCGGCTAATCGAATGAGAGGGATTTGTCACTATTTAAATGATGCTGCACAAGTTACGGTTTGGACAACGGAACCACATTATCCGCAAAAAGAACTTTATGAACAAAAAGATTTTTGGCAAGAGGCGCCTCAAGGTTTAAAAATCGAACGTATCCAAACAAGGAGTAGTAGGTTCGAAAAAAATCTTTTGCGCCGTTTGTTGCTATATATAGAAGTTCTATTTCGCTTTTATAAAATGATTTTAGCAGAAACCGAAAAGTATGATGTGGTATTTGTAACATCTCCTCCTCTTTCGATACCGCTTGTTGGACTCGTAGCCAAGTGGAAGTTTAAAGCAAAATTTATCGTTGATATTCGCGACTTATGGCCAGAAACTTTAAGCGCGTTAAAGGGAATTTTCCCAAAAGTGATTCGTTATTTAAATTATAAAATAGAAAAACTTATTTACCAAAAAGCAGATAAGTTAATTGTAAATAGTGAGGGTTTTACAACCTATATTCAAAAAACAATTAGGGACAAAGAAAAAATTCATTTTCTTCCCAATGGACTAACAAATTCAGAGCTCGAAATAGTTCCAACTTTTTCAAATAAAGAGAAAGTGACGGTCGTTTACACTGGAAATATGGGA
The DNA here is from genome assembly GCF_963575625.1 of Listeria tempestatis. Taxonomy (NCBI): domain Bacteria; kingdom Bacillati; phylum Bacillota; class Bacilli; order Caryophanales; family Listeriaceae; genus Listeria; species Listeria tempestatis. Next base: position 102,249 of record NZ_CAUYTK010000005.1, on the reverse strand, counting down.
ATGGCTCAAGATATAGAAAGTTTGTTTCGTTTGGCAGAAGATTTTCAGTCATGTAAAAATGTTCATTTTTTGTTAATTGGCTACGGAAAACATTATGCAGAGATTTGCCAGAAAATTTTAGATAAGGGTCTTAGAAATATTGAGATTAAACCGCCAGAATCAAGACGGAAAGTGTGGGAAAGATTGCGTAAGGCAGACATTGCTTATATTGGATTAAAGGAACATCCTATTTTTAAAACCGTTATACCAGGTAAATTAATTGACTATATGGGTGCTTCCCTACCAATTATTGGTATAACATCTGGATATTCGAAGAAAATTATTGAAAAGGCAGGAGCGGGACTTGTTTTCAATAAAAATGATTATTCCATGATGAAAAAGAACCTTAGTGAGCTTATCGAAAATCCAGATTTGCGCAAGTACTATGGTCAAAATGGTAATGAATATGCAAGGCAAAATTTTAATTGGGAAGTAAATAAAGATTTATTGTATAAAATAATTTTTGAGGATGAGCGATGAAAAAAAGAGTAACAATGTTCGTTTGGAACGAATTTACAAATGATGCACGGGTGCTAAGAGAGTGTATGGCCCTTCAAGAAGCGGGATATTTCGTTTGTCTAATAGCCTTAAAAGGGCATCAAGAAGCTTTTGAAAAGCGAACGGAAAATTTTCAAATACGCCGAATAGACTATAAACTAACATTTTTACAAAAAGCTTTAGTATACTTAGTCGCGCTATGTGTTGCGTATGTAGCTCCAATATCTGGCATTATACTAATTTTGTTTTGTATTCTTCTCTTTGAAACGAAAGCTCGGTTTTTTCTGCGCAAATTAATTTTAATCATAAAAATGCTAATATTAGGCTTGCGGATTCAAACGGATATTTATCACGCCAATGATTTGAATACACTTTTTCAAGGAATTTTTTGTGCGAAATTCAAGCGGAAAAAGCTCATTTTTGATTCGCATGAAGTGAACATAAGTCGATCAGGCTATGATTCTAAAATCTACCAGATTGCTGAAAAATGGCTTATTTATTTTCCAGATTGTGTCATTCATGAAAATGAAACTAGAGCCAAATTTATTCGGCGCATTTATGGTTTTACACCAGAAGTGATATATAACTATCCTTTTTTTGATGAAAGCCAAAATAAAATATCACTTCATGAGCAACTTCAAATATCAGAAGACGAACCATTGTTGCTTTACCAAGGCGGCTTGCAAATTGGACGAGGCTTAGAAACCTTATTGGAAGCTGTCCCTTATATAGAGCAAGGTGTAGTCGTTTTTATTGGTGATGGCAAACTAAAACGTGAGTTAATAGACATGACAGAGCAGCGCGGCTTAACTAATCGGGTGAAATTTTTAGACAAAGTTCCCGTACAAAAATTACCAAGCTATACACGAAATGCCTATATAGGCTTTCAATTGTTAAATAACACATGTTTTAATCATTTTTCAGCAGCTTCCAACAAGCTTTTTGAATATATGATGGCCGGGGTTCCAGTCATTTCATGTTCATTCCCAGAAATGAAAAAAGTAATCAAACGAGAAGGAAACGGAATTCTTGTCAATTCAGAAAGTCCAGAATCTATTGCAGAAGCAGTTAATTATCTTTTGCAAAATCCTAGCATTCGCCAGAAAATGAGTGAAAATGCACTAACTGCAAGGAAGCGATATAACTGGGAAAATGAAAAAATCAAATTTTTAAGGATTTATCAGAAAATAAGTGAGGATGAGAAGAAAAATGGCTAAAGTAAGCGAAATAAACAAGTCGTTAGAACTAAGGCAAGCGGCGCATATTCATGAAGAGATTTCGCTTAGATCAGAAAATCAACGTTTAGAAAAACAACTTCAAGAAAGAAATGAACAACTTGGAAAGCTCCAAACAGAAAATCAGCAATTGAATGAAGAACTAAGCACACTTAGAACAAAAATAGATAACGAAATTAGCTTTTGTGAAAAGTGGAAAGAAACACAAGCAGAATTAAGCGATTATAAACGAAAAACATTTGACTTGCTTGAGCAGCAAAAAGCCTGGATGGCAACTTTAAATACAGAAATTAAAGCGTTATTTAAAGAGCGCGATGACACGAAGAAAGAGCTTTTGGAAAAAGAAAAAACACTCAAAAAGTTAGCTGAGAAGCACCATAAAATGATGAATACAAAAACAATGAAATGGACTGGAAAATATTGGAAATTACGAAAGAAGATGCAATTGAAAAGCAAATAGTAGACATATATCAAGAAATAAATCATTTTCAAACAAAAATCATTGCAGATATTCAGCCAAAATTAATAACAGATGCACATTTTTGTGATGCGAAAAACTGGTGGTATGTTGGGAAGGAAGGACTTCATGCATATATGCTGGAAGACAACCTTTGTTTTGCGAATGGGGATGACCGTGCGAATTACGCTTCATTTATGGAAAATAATGTAGCTTTTTCGAGATTCCCAACACACTTTATTCGAGTTTTACCAGACGAAACATTAGCTATTCAAATTGAAACTGAACTTTCGCAAGGCTTACAAGTAAAGTTAGCCATCGCCGAATATAACGATACAGAAAAAGAAAAAACAACATTGATCCCGATTGAGAAGGAGCAATTTTTGACAGTGGGAAAAAATACAAAATATCTTCGCTTTGCGCTTAAAATTACCGGAAAAGGGATTGTTCGGATAAAAAAAGCGGTTGTGGAGAGAGTTTTTGAAAAGAAAGCAGAAAAAATAATAGCTACAAGCCAAGTTGAACAAGTGAAAACTCTTCGTGGTGTGAAAATGGCATGCATCGTTGATGAGTTTACAATGGCAAATTTTCAAGAAGAAGTCGAATTAATCACTTTTACACCTGAAAATTGGGAAGAAGTGCTTAGTAAAGATATACCACATCTTTTATTTGTTGAATCTGCTTGGCATGGTAACGGTGGCGCTTGGGAATATCAAGTTGGGAGATATGCAAACGTCAGCCGTGAAGTGTTATTTGATTTATTAAAATGGTGCCAAAAAAGGGACATTCCGACCGTGTTTTGGAACAAGGAAGACCCGATACACTTTGACAAATTTATCGATACAGCCAAACGATTTGATTATATTTATACAACAGATGCGAATCGGATACCCGCGTATAAAAAACATGCGAAACATGAACAAGTATATGCACTACCATTTGCAGCACAACCGAAAAAGCACAACCCTATTCAATTAGATGCTCCGCGTGAGAATAAAATTTGCTTTGCAGGTTCCTACTATGCAAACCGCCATCCAGAAAGACGTGAAGTGATGGATGAAATGTTATCGTTCGCTCAAGAATTTGGACTAGCCATTTATGACCGGAACTTTGAACGCCCGGAACCAGAATTTCGTTTTCCTGAAAAATTCAGAAAAAATGTTCTTGGTAGTTTGAAGTACGAAGAAATTGATAAGGCGTATAAGGGGTACAGGTTTATGCTTAATGTAAATAGTGTGATTCATTCGCCAACAATGTTTTCGCGCCGCGTATTTGAGGGCTTAGCCTCTGGAACACCAATTTTAAGCAGTTATTCGGAAGGGATTTGGCAACTTTTTGGAAATATCGTCATGATTTCTGAAGAGAAAAACCAATTACGCGCCCAAATGCGTGCAGTTGTGAAGGACGAACAAACTTATCGTAAGAGGTCACTAGAAGGAATTCGCGAAGTTTATGAGAACCATACTTATAAGCATCGCCTACATTTTCTTTTGAAAAATATGGGTATTCATTTGCCGGATTCAACAAAGTCAGTTTGTGTCATGGCGATTGTTAAGTCTGAAAAAGAAATTCAAAGTATCATAAAAACCTTTGAAAGACAAAGTTATTCAAAAAAGAAACTGGCATTGTTTATTCGGAGTGTAGAGGACTTTTCTGATTTTAATGCCATTATAAATCGTTATCAAACGGAAACAACCTCTTGTTATTTGCTTTCTTACATGGAAAACTATACGGATTTAAAAAAATTGTTTGATACGGATTTTATGGCCTATTTTTCGGAGAATCATTTTTACGGCAGGAATTATTTGAAGGACCTCATGTTAGCTTCGCTATATACAGATGCGGACTTTATTGGGAAAGCTTCGTTTTACAGAGCAAATAAAAAGAAGCTAGAATATGTGCATGCGGATTCTGAATACTTGTTTGTTCAAAAGTTACTGCCATCCCGTAGTATTATGCAAACAAATTATCACTTTCGAAAAAATATGAGAAATTTACTTGAAAGTTTTGAGCAGGATGTGAATCTAGAAGGTTACGCACGATTTGGAGCAAAAATGTTTAGTGCTGACCGTTTTAATTTTGTTGGAGAAGGGGCAAGTGCCAATCCGTTAGCACTTAATTCAGTAGAACTATAGGAGGGGAAAATGAGCCAATTACGCATTTTATTATATGGAGATATTGATTTTAATTTTATGGATGGTTCAGCGGTTTGGCTAACTTCAATGGCTCAGGTGCTAGCTTTAAATCCAAACGTTAAAGTGGACTTGCTTTTAAAAGCGCAGGAGAAAAAGACGTATTTAACGGGCGCATTAAAAGAGATAAAAAATGTCCATTTGATACAGCCTTTTGATAAAAAAGTGGTGTCCAATCATTCACGACTTTCTGTTGAAGAGGCCGTTCAAATTATGAAGCAACTTCACAAGGAAAATCATTATGATTTAGTGATTGTTCGTGGTTTCAATTTGGTCCGCGAAATTATGAAGTATGATGTCTTTCAATCAATTACCGTGCCATACCTCACCGACTTTAAACATGATGAACGTTCTACTAAGGCGGAACGCGCTGACTTAAAGCGAGTTTACGAGCATTTTGATTTTCTTTTTTTGCAAACGAAAGAAACGAAAGAGGCTTTTAAAAAGTTAATTCATGTTGATGGGGAGAAAATTGAACTTTTGTACCCAATGATTCCTAATTTTGAAGCTACACCGAGTTTTCGAAATAAGCATTTTAGGCTTATTTATAGTGGTAAATTCCATGAGGATTGGCACACGGAAGAAATTATTTCAGTGACAAAAAAATTAGCAGAGCGGGATAAACGAATTCACACTCAAATTGTAGGGGATAAATTTCAAGATCGTTTGCGGGAGAAGGAAAATCAATTGCGCGTAAAAAAAGATTTGGAAGAAACAGCAGCCATTGATTGGGTCGGCGCCGTTTCAAGGGAAGAATGTGAGCATTTGATTGAGGATGCAGATCTTGGAATCGCCTGGAGAAGTGCCGCGCTCGATAATGATGAAAGTGTGGAACTATCAAGCAAGTTACTCGAGTACGGAAGATTAGGGAAGCCAGCGCTAGTAAGGCGCACGAAAATGCACGAGGATTTACTCGGAGGTGATTACCCACTTTTTGTTGAAACGGAAGCAGAGTTTATGGAAAAAACAGAGGCTGCCTTACGTGACGAAGCACTTTATGCAAAAGCTGCCGAGCAAATTTATAATGCAAGCAAAGCATTTACTTTTAAGGCGGCGTATAATCGCTTGCGCACGTTCATTTGGTCATTTAAAAAGGCGCCGACAAAAATTGTGTTTGCTGGACATGATTTAAAGTTTGCGACAATGTTTATCGATTATTTTAAAGAAAATCCAGCTTTTGAAGTAAAACTAGATGTGTTTTCGTCGCATGAAAAGCATGATGAAAAACATAGCCGGGCTTGTGTCGAATGGGCTGACATTGTTTTTTGCGAGTGGGGACTTGGCAACCTCGTTTGGTACGCGGAACATAAAAAAGAACATCAAACTCTAATTGCGCGCCTTCACTTTCAAGAAAAAGATTTAAAATTTCTCCATCAAGTCAATCATTCTAAAGTGGACCAATATATTGTTATCACACCTTACATGTTGGAAGAATTTCATGCCATTTTCCAAATACCGCGTTATAAAATGAAATACATTGATAATTTAATTGATGCTGACAAACTAGATTTACCTAAACAACCAAATAGCAAATTTCATCTTGGTATTTGCGGGATTTTACCAGCAAGAAAAAGAGTGGACTTAGCTATTGATATATTTGAAGCGCTTTTTGAAAAGGATGAACGTTATAAATTATTTATTAAAAGTAAGCGACCAGAAGAAGTGCCTTGGTTAATGGCGCGAGAAAAAGAACGCGAATTCTATACGGCCGTGCTAGAGCGAATTGAGAAGGCGCCGTGGCGTGAAAATGTTATTTTTGATCCTCACGGGAATGATGTACCAGAATGGCTACAAAAAATTGGCTTTTTACTTTCGCCAAGTGATTACGAAGGCTCGCATGTTTCAGTTTCAGAAGCGATGGCGAGTGGCGCGATACCTGTTATTCGGGACTGGAAGGGTGCAGATACTGTATATCCAAGTCGCTACATCATCTCGTCTAAGGAAGAAGCTGTAAAAGCTGTCATACGAGGGGAATGGCAAGCTGATAAAGTTGAAAGTAGAAAGAAATTTGCGCGTCAAAAATTTGATTGCCAAGCGATTATTAAGCGGATTGAAAACTTGTGCATTGAAATGCTTCAAAAACCGATTTAAGGAGATAAATATGAAAAAAAGGATGAAGAAGAAAGTGGAAAAACAAGTAGATCTTATACAAAAAATAGATGTGTTCTTAATAGGTGATTATTTGCAAACGAAATGCCACCTAAATACGAAAGACCAGCAAGCGTCTTTTACGTTTGCATTTTATATTTATAAAAAAGGTCAAGCAGAAGCAGTAGCTAAATCAAAATATACCCAATTTGATACAAACCAAATTCGCTTAACAGAGGGTGGGGAATATTTTGTTAAAGTTTTTGTAAAGCATAATAAAACGAATGAAGTTAAAACGAAAATAAGTGAATCAGTGCATAAAACAAAAATTGTGGATATTTAAAGGGGCGCGAGAAGATGTTACATGGGAAACACTTTCAAAACGGGAGCGATACACTTGTGATTGTCTTTCAAAACGCAGGGAAGCCTTTAAATGATGCTATTCCAGCAATTTTTAAGCAAGAAGTAGATCAGAAGCAAGTTGCTTTGATGCATGAGCGCTATACGTGGATAAAATTTGCTGAACGCGTAAAAGCGGCCGATTATTTGTTTGTGAAAGATCACTTTTCCAAGGTTTACGGATGGTATTTAATTGATTCGGGTAAATTTATACACGAAAAGTTCAACATGGAACTTACCCAATTTATTCAAAAATATCGTTATAAAAAAGTTATTGCTTTTGGTTCAAGTAAAGGTGGGACGGGTGCGCTACTTTATGGACTTATGAATCCACTCATTACAGATGTTTTTTCTCTCGTGCCACAAATTCACGTAGCGGACTATATTAATATACTTTGTCCTGCAGAAAAAAGCTTATTTTTTGCAGAAAATGCGATTTTTGAGGAGCGTGTAAATGAAGTGTTCTATTCAGCGCCGCTTTATGACAAACGCTCCTCAACTAGAATTTGTTTTTATACAGGGCTAGAAGATATTCAGTTTTCTGCATTACTCACCTATCGCCATTTTTTACAAGAAAAAGGGATTAAAAGCCAACTTTTTTTAAATAGGGGTAATGAACGGCACACACGACTTGTTAATCAATATACGCCATTTATTTTTGGTGTATTAGAAGATCTTATACGAGATGAAACGAAAAGAACGAATGAGCAGACGGTTCAAATTGGAGCGGACACTTATATTTTGAAGGCGGACTAGAAAGGCGGGTGTTTGGCAATTGGAAATCAAGATGTACGAACTAAACTATCAACAAGGCAAATTACAGCTGGCGTTTGAAACAACGCAAAAAACAAAAAAGTATTATGAGTTTGCCTATTACATTTATCAAGACGGGCAAGTCATAGACCGGGTTTGGTACGAAACGTTTAAACGGCAAGGAAAACTTACTTTTAAACCAATATATAGTGGCTCTTATCAAGTTCGCTTGTTCGTTCGGGAAAACGGTACAGTCGTTTTTAATCAGTTATCAAATGTTTTGTGGATTGATGTCTTGCATAAAAAGCAGATTGAAACAACGCTTGCGGCAGAAAAGGTTTTCTTTAGTGATCATCCTGTTAAATATCTATTTCAAGCTGGCAATCACGATGCGCGCCATCTCGTGCTTTCTTTTTCAGGTCTCTATTCAACTGAGTTCCAAGGTGGCCCACCCGTTTATAACCATATGCGCACACTCGAGCCCGTTCTGACACATAAATTGTTTATTTTAGACTCTTTTCAAAATCAATTTTGTTACTATGTCGGTTTTGGTGGTGAACAAGAATTTGAAAGAAGTGTTGTGGCGCTTATTACGACAATCGCAAATAAGTACCAAATACCCGCTGAAAATATTATCGCGACAGGTTCAAGCAAGGGCGGCGCTGCAGCACTTTACTATAGCTTTAAATATCATTTTGGAAAAGCTGTAATTGGTGCCCCGCAAGTTTATATCGCCAAATATTTGGAGCAGCGTGCGACTTCTGAATCCATGCAGGAAAGGTTCAACCGTTTCCTCGGAGCTGACCCAGTTTTTGGAAAACGCTTTTGGAATGGGCTCATTTTAAATCAAGCGCTCAAAGTTCAATCTTTTCCAGAGTTGCATTTCCATGTGGGGAAGGGCGATTTCCATTATCCTGAACATCTTAAACCGCTACTTAAGAAATTAGATGAGAAGGCAGTTCCTTACACGCTTGACATTGGGCAGTATGAAAAACACAGTGATACGGGCATTTACTTCACCCCGTTTCTACTCAAGAAAGTTCAGGAAATCGTTATGAGGAAAGAGGAAAAAAATTGAGACCTTTATTATCTTGGGGGAAAACTCAAGTTTCAAATTTAGACAAAATTATTCTTATCGCCCGCTTTGACCAGAAAGCGAACCACCAAAATCACGTATTTGGCTTACTTTGGGAATTTTTAAGTCCTGCGATTCAAATTATCATCTACTACCTTGTTTTTGGGATTCGCTTAAATGGGCAAACTGTTATACATTCTGATATTCCTTATATTTATTGGATGCTAACAGGCCTTATTCCTTGGTTTTACATGAGTGCGAGTATTGTTGCAGGGGCCGGATCAATTACAAGAAACTTAAATTTAATTGCCAAAACGCATTTTCCGGTCGAAATTTTACCAACAATTGCAGTTGTAAAAGGGTTAAATGGATTTTTTGTCATGCAAACTCTCTTTTTACTTCTTTTTATAAGTCAAGGTTTCTTGCCAACGCTCGAATGGTTGCAACTCATCTATTATTTTTTTTGTATGTTATTATTTTTACTTGCGCTTGCCGTACTAACTTCCGCAATTACCGTCATTTTTCGTGATTTACAACTTTTCATCACGTCAGCAATGCGCTTATTATTTTTTATTTCAGGTGCCGTCGTTAACGTAGCCGCGCATCCTGATTCCTTTTTTACTAAAGTACTAACGCTAAATCCATTTGTTTATATTATCGAAGGTTTTCGTGACGCACTCCTTTCAAGAGGCTGGTTTTTTGATGAGCCCTTTCGAGCAGTGTACTTTTTTTCATTCGTACTAATTATTTTGCTTACGGGCATTTACATCACAAATAAATACCGCGCTAACTTTGTCGAGTACATGTAGTAAAAGGAGGTCGCTATGCGTAAGAAACGAAGACATAAAAATAGCCGTCATTACTTTCCAACAGATGTCGCAGTACAAGTAGACGATGTGGACAAGTTATTTTTACTAGATCAAAAAAAATGGTATCACTTCATGCGCCCTTTTTCCAAAAACGAAGGTGCCTACTATTTTCAAGCATTAGAAAAAATCTCTCTTGAAATTAAAAAAGGGGAATGCATTGGCTTAATTGGGTTGAATGGATCTGGGAAATCAACATTAGCGAGCCTAATAGCCGGCCATCTAGCTCCAACAAATGGTCAAATTAGGCGTAACGGGGCTGTCTCCCTGCTAGCCATCAATTCGGGGCTTAAGCCCAATTTAACTGGCATTGAAAATATTCAATTAAAGTTGCTTTTGATGGATTTCAAACAATTTGAAATTAGAAGACGGATTCGAAAGATTATTGAATTTGCGGAGCTCCATGATTTTATTCACCGTCCTTTAAAGCAATACTCTAGTGGCATGCGAGCCAAATTAGGCTTTGCTATTGCCATTCAAACAAATCCAGAGATATTAATCATTGATGAAGCATTGTCAGTTGGAGATCAAACTTTTTATCAAAAATGCTTAAAAGAAATTGACCGTTTTAAAGAAGAAGGAAAGACAATTTTTTTCGTAAGTCATGCCATCAGTCAAGTGAAGGAAATCTCTGACCGAGTAGCCTGGCTACATTATGGAGAGCTGAAAATGTTTGGCGAAAGTGAGGAAACTTGCTTAGAATACAGTAAATTTATTCACCATTTCAATAAAAAAACGCAAACTGAACGCCAAAAAGAGCAACAAGCGATGATGGAAAGTCAAAAGCGGCACATCACTTCGAAACATGATAGACAAGTAACGACGAAAATCTGGCAGAATATTACTATTTTTAGTGTGTTGTTCCTCATTTTAGTAGGAAGTGCATGGAAAATTTTAACTGGTTGAAGTCTGTGCTTAGTTTTACTCAGATGCTCAAAACATTTGCCATTTAGCGATAGAACCAATTTTGGTTCTATCGTTTTTTTTATCCCAAAAGAAGCAAATAAAAAAATGGGGATAATGGAACAAAAAATGTGAAAGTTTTCATAAAATCTTTACAGTATTTTAGTGAGATTTTTTCTACAATTGAAGAGGTAGTGGAAAGGAGGGGCAAAATGGGAAGTATTTGGGAATGGCTAACTAGCACGAAGCTTTTTGAAAACGGAGAGCTAAATTGGTCTGTACTTAAAGAACTTATTGCATTCCTTTTTTAAAAGGAGTGGAAATTTAAAAAAGGAGGTGAAACAACATGCAATTCTTTTTAGATCTTATTAAAGCAATTCAGCAATTTAAAGTGGATGTTTTAAACTATATTGATAGTTTGTTCCAGTAATACAAAAAAGGTACAATGTCAAGCATTTTTTTTGGTTTTTGTATCTAAAAAACGTAAAATTGTTCACCTTCCTTCTACAGATTTACAGTGCAGGGCAGTATAGAATGTTAATGTACAGGAGGTGAGCACACATGCTTTGGTTACAAATGTTGCAAGAAGTTTTAGCATATTTGAAAAAATTTGCTGACATGAACTCATAATTTAAAAAAGAGAAAGAACTTTGAAGGAGGTGAAAAAAACATGGGATTCATTTCAGGATTTGTTGCATGGGTTGGACTAGCTGTTACAGGAATTAAATATGCTATCGAAGGCATCTGGAATATTTTAGTTTAATTCTAGCGGAGAGATAAGTACATAATTATGTGCTTATCTCTTTCATTAATCAAAAGGGAGAAATAATATATGCTATCGTTTTTTATTGCTTGGATTGGCTTAGGAGTGGCTGGTATTAAATCAACTCTAATTGCGTTAATCAATATTTTACTATAATTTTTTACTCGAAATTGCACTTTTAAATATTAAACTCGAAGAAACTGTATACAATGAATTTTGTATACAGTTATTTAACAGGGAGGGAAAAATGAAAAGTCAAGAAAGTAATTACAGCTGGAAAAAATTTGGAAGCTTAATTTCACAAAAGACAGTTTCAAAGCCGCTGTTCGCAGTTGCGATTGTCTTTTCTGTGATATCGACAGTTGTTTCATTATTTGTACCACTTTTTGCCAAAAATTTTATTGATGGTTTCATGGGTAAGGATTTCGATTATAGCATTGTTTTTTACTTGCTTATTTTATTTGCTGCCCAAGTAGTATTAAGTGGTTTCGCCATCTATATGCTTAATTTAATCGGTTTGAAATTAGTTCTTGCGATAAGAGATAAGTTATGGAACAAAATTCTTTATTTACCAATTCGTTTTTTTGATAATACAAACTCTGGTGAATTTGTTAGTCGAATGATTAATGACACGGGGTTAATCAAGACATTAGTATCTGATCAGTTTCCACAAATTATTAATGGCACGATTACATTAACGGGTACCATCATCATCTTACTTGTTATGGATGCAAAATTAACAGTTATTTTATTTATTGCTATTCCGATTCTTATTTTATTTGTAGCCCCTTTAGGGAAAAAATTATTTGCTATTTCAAAAGGCTTGCAAGCAGAAACGGCAGCATTTAGTTCGAAAATTTCGCAGGTTGTAAGTAATGTTCGTCTAGTGAAGGCAACTACTTCTGAAAATTTAGAAGTTAAAAATGGACATAATGACCTTATGAAACTATTTCATTTTGGTAATCGAGAAGCCAAAATTAATGCGATTATTAGCCCGATAACCGTATTTGTCGTTATGGGTATTTTAATCGGAATCATTATTTATGGTGGTATTCGTGTCAATGCTGGAACACTGACTATTGGGACATTAATCGCCTTCTTAATATATGTTTTTCAACTTTTATCACCAATCACTTCATTTGTTACGTTCTTCTCCCAGCTTCAAAAAGCAAAAGGAGCTACAGAGCGGATTTATGAGATTTTAAATGAAACATCTGAAAACTTAACATTAGGGGATAATGTTTCATTCTCAAATAAGAGTATTTTTGCCAAAAATTTATCTTTCTCTTACGACGATGAACATAAAGTTATTGATGATGTTTCTTTTGAAAGTAAACCGGGTGAAATGATTGCGTTTGTTGGCCCAAGTGGTGCTGGTAAATCGACAATCTTCTCGCTTCTTGAGCGATTTTATCACCCAACTGAGGGGAATATTTTTATTGGGGAACATTCGATGAAGCACATTTCGCTAGAATCCTGGCGCTCCCAGTTCAGCTATGTTTTACAAGATAATTTACTTCTTTCGGGAACAATTCGGGAAAACTTAGTTTATGGCTTAAAACATCAAGTCACAGACGATGATTTATGGCAGGCACTCAAACTTGCATATGCGGATAGTTTTGTTGAGGCATTACCCGAAAAATTAGATGCTGAAGTTGGAGAACATGGCGTAAAACTTTCTGGTGGTCAAAAACAACGGATAACTATTGCGCGAGCATTTTTAAGTAAAGCTCAAATTTTACTTTTAGATGAAGCTACAGCAAGTCTAGATGTGAGAACGGAGCAATATGTGCAGAAGTCACTACTTCAATTGATGAAACGTAAAACAATTTTTGTCATCGCGCATCGCATCGATACAATTAAGCACTCGAATAAAATTATTTTTGTAGATAAAGGACGGGTAACTGGGCAGGGCACGCATGACGAGCTGATTGAAAGTCATGAATTATATGCTTCATTTATTCAGTCGCGTTTTATTAATGACGAAGTAGACGAGGAGAAGGCATGAAAAAGAAATTATTTTGGACACTAGGAATTATTGTTGTAATTATTATCGTCGTACTGATAATTGGTGTTTCTTTAAGCGGGAATAATGCAACCGATTTAGCCAAAGAAAATAATGTAACAACAAAAGTGAAGGAAAGTACGGTAGAAGTAAATGCAAATGGAACGGGGACAATTGTGCCTAAAAACGAACAATACCCAGATTATAGTGATTTGGAATTGAATTTACAAATTGATGAAATGGATATTGCGGAAGTGAGAGAAGGGCAGGAGGTAACGATTGATGTTACAGCTTTCCCGGATCAAACATTTAAAGGCACAGTTGAATCGATTTCGGAAAAAGGGACTGTCGAAAATAATGTTGCTGTTTTTACGGTAATGGTTACGTTAAAAGACGCTGCTAAATTAAAGGCGGGGATGACGGTGTCGGCTTCTATTCTTGTGAACAAAAAAGAACATGTTCTAAATATCCCAATTGAGGCGGTGCAAAAGAATAGTGCTGGCAAGTATTATGTTTTAGTATCGAAAAAAGATAAAGAGAATCAAACGAAAAAAGTGAAGCAAGTTATCGAAACAGGTATCCGTAACGATAATATTATTGAAGTTAAGAAAGGCTTGCAAAAAGGCGAAGAAATATTGTTACCTTCAACGTCTTCAAGTGCTGAGTAAGCAGAAGGGAGAAATTGTTGTGTTAATTGATTTAAAACATATTTCTAAGTCTTATCAAATGGGAAATGAGACGCTACAAGTTTTAGATGATATTACTTTTAGTGTCAAAAGTGGCGAGTTTTTGACCATTACGGGGCAGTCGGGTTCCGGGAAATCAACGCTCCTTAATATTATTGGCTGCTTAGATCTACCTGATAGTGGCGATTATTATTTATCAGGGGAGAAACTGCTAGGTATGTCGGACAATAAATTAGCGACAGTGCGAAATAAGCAACTTGGCTTTATTTTCCAGCAATTCAACTTACTTACAAATTTATCCGTTTTAGAAAATGTTGAACTTCCTTTGATATACCGAGGAGTCGGTCGATCTGAGCGTATCGCGCAAGCAAAGCATTATATTTCACAAGTCGGTTTAGAAGATAAATTCCATCATTTGCCTAATCAATTATCTGGTGGGCAACAGCAACGTGTAGCGATTGCAAGAGCTTTAGTAGGGTCGCCTGCTATTTTACTTGCCGATGAGCCAACTGGTTCCCTAGACTCGAAGAACGGGTGGGAAGTGTTAAAGATGCTTCAAACGATTAATCAAGAAGGTCGAACAATCATTATGATTACGCATGATAAGGAGATTGCAAATCAAGGGACGAGAACCCTAAAAATGCAGGATGGCAAGCTCATACAGGAGGTAAACGTATGTTGATTTTTCAAAGCTTGCAAATGGCTTTAAAACAAATTTTTGCTAGAAAGATGCGTTCTTTCCTCACCATGTTAGGTATCATTATTGGTGTAGCATCCATCATTTTGCTTGTTTCGCTTGGAAAGAGTGTTACCTACGGAGTCAATCAACAATTAGGCGATTTAGGTTCAAATTTGATTACAGTTTACAATAATTCCACAAGCAAAACGAATCAGCTAGATTTAAAGGATGTTTCAGAATACAAAAATATTGATGGTGTTTCCCATATTTCGCCTGAAATTGATGGTAGTGCTAATGTGCTAACGAACCAAGGTGGAAAAACTTTTAGCATTGTTGGAACAAATGAACAATTTCAGCAAGTTCATAGCGTTAAGCTTGCAAAAGGAAGATTTCTTTCTTCTATAGATATTGATAGTAATCAAAAAATCGCTGTCATTGGTCATGACATTGCTTCTGAAATATTTGGATTTGCTGATCCAATTAATCAAACAATTAAAATAAATGGTTTTAATTATCGTGTTGTAGGTGTTACTAAAAAAAGTGGCGAGTCACTACTAGGGTCAACAGATAAAAAGATTATTATACCGATTTCGTCAGCAGAACGGCTACTTAAAAAGCAAACAATCAATACGCTTTACTTTGAAGCGGATTCTGCAGAAAAAGTGAATTTTGTGATTAGCATTTTAAAGAGTCGACTATCGCTTAAATTTAAAGACGAAACTAAAAATAGTGATAGCCCCATTTTCCAAATTGTGAACCAAAAGGAAATTTTGGACACATTTACTACGATAAACACACTACTTACGAATACATTAGGTGCAATCGCTGCTATTTCGCTTGTTGTAGGTGGTATTGGCATCATGAACATCATGCTCGTTTCAGTTCAGGAAAGGACAAAGGAAATTGGAATCCGTAAGGCTCTAGGTGCAAAGCGTAGCACAATATTAATCCAATTTCTGATTGAGTCAGCGGTGATTAGTGTGACAGGTGGGCTTATTGGAATCTTAATCGGGAGTTCCTGCGCGTTATTGTTTGGCGCGATTGCTGATGTGCCATCTGGAATTAGTATGGGTGTCATTAGCTTTGCGTTCATTTTTGCACTTGTCATTGGGGTGGTTTTTGGCATTTCTCCAGCCAATAAAGCTGCAAAATGTAAACCAGTTGAAGCACTTGCATCTATGTGAATGGGAAACAATTATAGAAAGATAAACCTGTTTTAGTACTAACAAAGATACTGCAGTAGTCAATTGTGAATATTTATTACTGAAATTGTGAATAAACGTAAAATTTTTGTGTTTTTTACTCCGAAAATTAGGGTCAAGGTCACTAAATTATTCGATATGATTATTTGCAGGGAGGGATATTCTTTGTAATGAGGAGTGACATGAGATGAAATTTTTTGAACTACAAGACTTACTGGAAGAAGATAATGTAATTATTGACTATATTTTAAATAAGTGCCCCCACACGATAAGATATATAAAGAAATATCAGCGGATTAAATTTAAGGAAAATAAAATGTACATTCAAAAATCTGGTTATTTTCAAATTAATTATATGGATAATAAAGAGATGAAGAAAATTTCCTTTAAAAATGCTGTTTGGGTTGGTCATTTTTATAATGCAAAAGAGAATTTTATTGTTGAGGCATTGACTGAAGCCACTTTAATTGTTTTAGATATAGATGAAGTTTTTGACATGTTAGATCAAGACAATTTACTGTCACATCTATTTTTCCTCCTACTAGAGCAATTTAGAGCAGAAATTGATATGTTTGAAGTTCAATTTCAACTTCGTCCGAAAGAAAGAGTGGCGCGATTTATTAAAATGGTAAGTGACAAGATGGACTGGACGGTAGATCATACAAAAGAACTTCCAAGGTTCTTCTCGATGGACTTTATCGCATCATGTTGTTGCTGCTCTAGAAAAATCGTATCGAAGGCATTGAATGAGCTTGCGGAAGAAGGCGCCATTAATTTTTCAAGCAAGCCATGGACAGTCTTAAATATAGATAAATTGGAAAAATACTCAAATGATTTGCCGCTTGTAGCCTCATCAGAGTAAGGATAGTCGGAGATGCTAATCATAAGGACTGCAGTATAGGAGAGATATATGACGAAAAAATTGCGAAATGGATTAATCACACTTGCTTTAGTGAGCGTGACTCTAATTACTGGCTGCGGAGAACAGACTACTTCCAAAAAGCCAATTAAAGATGAGGAGCAGACAATGAAAAAAGAAAGTATAACGGAGAATAATTCAGAGGAACAAAACGATGAAAAAGTAGAGCAAATTAAACAAATGCTAAAAGAAGGCTTGCGAGATGGTGCTGATATCCAGTATCAAGACAAACAATTTACTGTACTCATGACAAATGATAAATTGAAAGAATCGCTAAACGCAATTAAAGAAAATCCATCTGATAAAAAATGGAAAAAATTAATTAAAGCCTTTGAATTGTTGTCGAAGCAAATTGAAACGAATTTAGCAAAAGGATATACGATAAGGCTGGCGGATCCAGAAAATGAAAATAACACCATGTTAACCATACTCGATGGGAAAGTTACGTATGATTTTTCAAAAGAATAAATACGTTTAATCTAGTCTTTTTATAAAACCCCTATAGCAAAGCTATAGGGGTTTTACTATTTCAATCGTAATTTCACTTTTTGACCACCAGCTATAAAGGGTAAACAATCATGGTAACGTTCATCAATTTGACCGATAACATTAATTTTATCATTTTCTGGTAAATCAGATTTGGTGATATCAATTTCACCCGCATAACGACCATAATTCTGATTGTCCATTGTGATGGAGCCGCGTTTTCTTGTGCACGTATTTTGAGGTTTAGGGGCTAAATTGGAAAGGTGGATGCGGCTGTTTTCAAGACGAATCAAATCGCGTGCCTCATCCATCCGGTTTTGGTCGCCATGCTCTAAATGCGCGGCAATTTCAACAGGAATGCTTTCATCTATTTTTCCAAGAAGTGATACCGTTTGATGCTCCGAAAGCTCGCGCCAAAAATCAAGATGGGCAACATCAAGCGCCGGATCGCCCACATAGACATCGTCAATGCCAAGTGAAAATAACTCAAGCGTAGACGCATAAGGGGGCTTGTAGCGGTGCTTTTCAAGCGTCGGCAAGCCTTCGAAAAGCGGTTGGCGACTCGCCGCGTCACCGGGCACGAAAGCGGATAGGCGCATACCATTTTTCTTCAAAAACGTATTTTTCTTTTGGAAAAAAGCATCGCTAAGACCAGTTTCAGGCTTTGGATAATAATTGTGGAATGCTTCGATTTGTTTCATATTGGCACCGTGTGCGTTTAAAGTGTCTAAAAGCACTTGATCGATGGTGCTGGCGTTTAGATAAATGGCGATTTTATGCGACATGATGGCAATGTTTTTAGCGCCAATTCCGTAATCTATGCGTAAACCAGTAACGCCAAAATCGCAAATTTGTTCAGCAGTATCAAATTGCAGACCAATTTTAAGTAAAGCGTTTTCAGAAATATCTAAAATAAGCTTCATTTTATGTTTGCGTGCAAGTCCGCCAAGTTCATTTAAACGTGCGCGGTAATCAACTTGGCTTTCCTCGGGGATATGGAGCGAACTAAAAATCGTTTTAAAGCCATTCGCATGTGCTTTTGTAACAAATTCTGTTATATTTTCGGTGTCTTGTAAATAAATACTAATTCCTAACATTATTTTTACCTCCATTCTCTTACGTTTAGTATACTTTGTTTGAAACAAAATTTCAAATTAATGTTTTAAAAATAAAATAAAGTATTGAAATTTTGTTTCAAAACGATTATAATCAATTTGTGAGGAGTGATACTATGTTAGAAAATTTGTCTACAGAAAAACGAAATGAAAAAACGCTCAATTTAGATGAGCTTGATGTAAATGAAATTTTAGCGATCATGAATGAAGAGGATAGTAAAGTGGCAGCGAGTATTAAACCAGCTTTACCAGCGATTGCGAAAATTGTAAGGGGTACCATTAATAGTTTTAATCATGGTGGACGCCTCATTTACATGGGTGCAGGAACGAGCGGACGCTTAGGTGTACTGGATGCGGTAGAATGTGTTCCAACGTTTGGCGTGCCAAAAGAGCAGGTGGTGGGTCTAATTGCTGGCGGAGAAAAGGCGTTTGTCGAAGCTGTAGAAGGTGCTGAGGACTCTATCCAACTTGGCGCGGACGATTTAAAGGCGATTAGCCTGACGAAAAATGATATTGTTGTCGGGATTGCTGCAAGCGGAAGAACGCCATATGTAATTGGTGGACTCGATTATGCGCGTAGTGTCGGTGCTGTTACTGCTGCGATTTCGTGTAATCAAGACGCAGCGATTTCAAAGCATGCTGATATTGAAGTAGAGGTCGTGCCGGGTGCAGAAGTTTTGACAGGATCAACACGGCTTAAGGCTGGAACGGCTCAAAAGCTGATTCTGAATATGATTTCAACGGCTGCGATGGTTGGTATTGGCAAAGTATATGGCAACTTAATGGTTGATGTGAAGCCAACGAACGAAAAATTAGAAGAACGCGCAAAACGTATCATTGTGGAAGCAACAGAATGCACTTATGAAAAAGCAAGCAAAGTTTACTTAGAAGCAGATAAACATGTGAAAACGGCAATCGTCATGCTTCTCACAAATTCAACCAAAGAAGATGCAGAAGAAAAACTCGTAGCTTCAAATGGTTTTGTAAGAAAAACAATTTAGGGAGTGAATCAGATGTCTAAAGAAGCAGAAATTGGTAAAAAGATTTTTGAAAATGTAGGTGGCATGGATAATGTATCGCGTATCGCGCATTGTATGACGCGTGTTCGCCTAGGCATTAGAAATCCAGAAAAAGTAAATCTCGAAGGCTTGAAAAAAATCCCTGGCGTTTTAGGGGTTGTAGAAGACGAAACAATTCAAATTATTGTTGGGCCAGGTGTTGTTAATAAAGTAGCTGCAGCGATGGCTGAAGATGCTGGCGTCAAAATTGGCGAAGTCATTAATGAAAACTTAGATGGCGCAAAAAAATCTGGCAAAGAACTAGTAGAGGAAAAAGCGGCTGCAACAAAAGCAGGTATGAAAGCGAAACAAAATAATTCCTCTGGTTTTAAACGTTTATTGAAATCGATTTCAAACATTTTTGTACCGCTAATTCCAGGATTTGTTGGAGCCGGACTTATTGCCGGACTTGCTGCAATTCTTGCAAATAACATCGTCGCTGGGAACTTAGATGCTGGCACATGGACACAGTATGTTGATATTTTAACTGTAATTAATAAAGGTATTTTCTTTTTCTTATCTATTTATGTAGGGATAAACACAGCGAGCGAATTTGGCGGTACTCCCGTTCTAGGGGGAGGAATTGCAGGTGTGACAATGCTTATGGGACTCGGAGAAGGTCATGTAATTACAAACATTTTCACAGGAGACCCCGTTTTAGCTGGACAAGGTGGTATTATTGGTGTTCTATTTGCTGTTTGGCTTATGTGTGTACTTGAAAAAGCATTGCGTAAAGTTATTCCAAATGCAATTGATATTATTGTAACCCCAACAATCGTTTTACTCGTTATCGGTCTTATAACAATATTTGTCATCATGCCAATTGCTGGACTAATTTCAGAAGGATTAGTATCCGCTATCAATTGGACAATTGAAGTCGGTGGCGTCTTCGCTGGATTCGTGCTTGGAACCTTGTTCTTACCAATGGTTATGCTAGGGCTTCACCAAGTATTGACGCCGATTCATGTTGAAATGATTGCTCAAACAGGTGCAACATTACTACTTCCAATTCTTGCGATGGCAGGTGGCGGCCAAGTAGGTGCATCTATCGCACTTTGGATTCGTTGCCGGAAAAATAAACCTCTTGTTACGATGATTAAAGGGGGATTACCAGTAGGGATTTTAGGTATTGGCGAACCCCTTATTTACGGGGTAACCGTACCACTTGGACGCCCGTTCATTACAGCCTGTCTAGGAGGCGGTATCGGCGGTGCCGTAATTGGTGCCTTTGGAAACGTTGGTGCCATCGCAATTGGTCCATCTGGTGTAGCGCTCATTCCGCTAATTTCTAACAATATGTGGTTAGCGTATTGTATCGGACTTCTTTCAGCGTATATTGGTGGTTTCATTTTAACTTACTTCTTTGGAACACCAAAAGATGCAATGGAAGCAGTAGAAGAATAAAAATAAGAAACTTGCGTTCAAGTTGGGCGCAAGTTTTTTTGATTTTATTTATTCACTTTTACTTAAAAATAAGGTAAGGTAGCTTTATATAGTTTGGCTTACGGGAAGAAAGGGCGGGGGCTATGAACAAATTGCTAGAAGAGGCATTATCTAGTAGAGAAAATGGTGATTTGGAGAAATCCAATCAATTGCTGCTAAAGCTGCTAGAAGTTGATCCGGAAAATCCATATGTTTTATATCATGTTGCTTGGAGCTTTGATTGTTTAGAAAAAGAAAGTGAGGCAATTGTTTATTACGAAAAAGCGATTCGAAATGGCTTGGGTGGAACAGATTTAGCCGAGGCTTATTTAGGTTTAGGCAGTACATATCGCGCGATAGGGAAATATGATGTTGCGGAAGAGATCATCCAAAAAGCTAGGCGGCAATTTCCAAATAACCTCGCACTTGATGTTTTTTATGCTATGGTGCTATATAATTTAAACCGACATTCTGAAAGTATGGAAATTTTGCTTCGTACAGTGGCTGAAAGTTCGAGCGATGAATCCGTTATTGCCTATAAAAAAGCAATTACTTTTTATGCTGATAAACTAGATAAAGTTTGGAAATGATAATTTTTTAACTATAAAAGTTTTCTTTTGCTAAAAAATAAGTTAAAGTAAGTAGAGAAGGGGGCTTTTACTAATGAAAGACTATCCAATTCCTGCTAGTATTATGTATAAAGCTTTGCGCCTATCCCCGTCGTCCGTTATTATAGCTGATCCTCAAATTTCTGGGACACCATTTGTATTTGTAAATCAGTCTTTTGAAAAGTTGACGGGATATTCGAAAGAAGAGATAATCGGGAAAAATGGGGCTTATTTACAAGGTGAGGATACAAATCCAGAGGCTCTGAAACGAGTTTCTGAAGCTATTAAAAATAAAGTAAGTGTCACTGAGATTTTAAAAAATTATAAGAAGAACGGGGAACCCTTTTATAATGAATTAACAATTCAGCCTATTTGGGATGAAGATGAGCACTTGTATTATTTTGGGACCCAAAAAGATGTCACGGATATTGTTCGTTTGCGTGAGGAAGTCAAACGTCGCGAAGAAATAATTGAACTATTAAAACCACCAACCATTTTATTGAGCAAGCAAATTGCGATTCTCCCAGTGAGCGGTTATGTCGAGGCAGCTAGTTTTGAATTATTATGTGAAAAAAGCAGTCAATGGCTGTACGATAAAGAAGTTGAAACGCTTTTGTTTGATTTTACGGGCACACAAAAAGGCTATGAAGGCTTCATTCAGGCGATTCACGCTTTCTGCAAACAATTGCAACTTTTAGGTATCCAAGTAATTGTAACGGGACTTAATCCGGAGTTGGTGCAAGAATGGTCCGCCAATCAAGCTTGGCGCAAGGAAGTGAAATTCTACGCCACAGTCTATCAGGCGCTACGCGAATTACAATTTGAAGTGAAATAAGAAAGAGTCTGGGACCACAAATCCCAGACTCTTTTTGTTATAAATGGATAATTTATAGTTTGCGGCGTAGTACATAAATGGAAGTGCCGGTTAGAATTAAGCCGATAAGTGATGCAATTCCGACAAGGTCACCAGTGGATGGCAGTTTTTCAGATTTACTCGCCGCGCTTTCTCCAGTTGGACTAGCGGCTTTTTCACCCGATGAATTTTCGGGATTAGGGGTTACAGTTGGGCTGGTTCCATCTGGGCTTGGATTTTCAGGCGTGGGTGTTACTTCTGGATCTGTTTCACTTGCAGCTACGGTTACGTTAAACGGTGTGCTGTAGCCGTTTGTGTCTGTCACTACTACGGAGAGCGTATCACCTGCTTTAAGGCCGAGTGATGACACATCAATTTGGAAGGCGCCAGATGTATCCGCCGTAGCCGTTAAATCGCTTGTCGCACGGAGGTTTGTGCTACCGCTTTTTTGGACGGAGATGGTCGCCCCCGGAAGCGTTACACCTGAAAAAATTTTATCATTTTCTACTAGAGAATCGAATTTTGTTGCTTCTTTTATAGCAGAAATGGCATTTTCCTCAAGTTGCGCTGCTGTTTTGTACGTCTTGCGGCCTTCTTTTTCGGCAGTAATGATTTTTCCTCTGGCCGTTTGATCTTTAATATAGTTGATAAATGTTTCGGTGTCGGGATCAATCGCTGAAACAAGCTGACCCTTTGTAAACGCTTGAAACCCGTCTCCACCGCCGTAAAGGAAGTCGTTAATGATGACGGTGTATTCTTTGTTTGGGTCAAGTGGTGTCCCGTCGTCTGTTGTGGCGCTCACGACACGGTAAGCTTGGTCCAGGTCATCATTATCCGTATACGTATATTTTAAGCCAGAAATCTGAAGAAAATATTTTTCGCCATTGCCGTATTGTTGGTTGAGTGCTTCAAGGATTGTAGCGCCGTTAAGTTTGACGACTTGTAGAATATTTCCAAACGGTTGAACGGCCTGGGCCGCGCCCCATGTGATTTCATTATTATCTGTTGTAATAAGGTCGGCTCGAATGCCGCCGTTATTTGTCATCGCAAAATCGGCGTTTACTCCGGCTTTTTTCGCCATGTAGCGCTGGGCATCGGTAATTAAGTTGCCGAGTGCAGATTCTTTTGTATCAATTGCTGCGCCCTCCAAATTGGTTTCGCGGGAAATGGTTCCGCTTGCGGTATGTCCAATTGGTTCGGTGATGGTGGAGGCAATTCGGTCAGCGGCATCTTGTGTAATCGCCGTTATGGTCGCGTCAGGCGTACCTGTGCGATAATTGTATTCGATTTTTGCATTGGGTGTGCTTACAAAATCGCCCGTCGCTGGATCAAGTTCACCTGTTATATTTGAAAAGGCCTTGCCGTTGTTATAGCTTTGTACGATGCGTGTTTTCCCAACAATCCCGTTTGTATATTGATGATTATGCCCTGCAAGAACGATGTCGACGGAGTTGTTTTGATCTTTTTGGTTCACCGCTTCCATCATCGCCTGAGCATCGCCTGAAACGGTTTGATCAGCTTGATTTGTTGGATTTCCTGACGTTAATGCAGGAACATGAGAAAGCACAACAATCGCGTTTACACCTTGGTCGCGAAGCACTTTAGAATATTTCACAACCGTGTCAGCTTCGTTTAGGAAGTCGTAGTCTTTTATGTAGTTAGCCAAAACAAGATTAGGGATTTCGGTTGTGACAATGCCAATGAAACCAACTTTTACACCACCAATTTCTTCAACCACATAGGGTTTAAATCCTTCTGCGACTGTGTCGGTTCCTTTGTTAACCACGTTTGCGGCAACAATTTGCATGTCACTTTTGACGCGCGGGTAACTTTCAACAATTGGTCCAAATTTATCAGTGGAAACACCATCTAGTATGCGCTTGTATTCCGGAAGGCCTTCGTCAAATTCATGATTACCAAGCGTGCCAATTTTGAAATTCATCTCATTTAAAACTTTCATTGTCGGCTCGTCTTGAAGCAAGCCAGAAACGGCTGGGCTAGCACCTACCATGTCGCCAGCTTGTACGCGTAGTGAATTGGCAGATGTCGCACTAGGATTATCCGAGATAAAACTAGCTTCCGCCTTATCCAAGTTGGCAGAAAGATAATCCGCCCCCCCAATTGCTGCCCCGTTTACATCTTTTGAGGTTGTATTCAGCGCTCCGTGAAAATCATTTATGCCAAGAAGTTGAATAGGCACAGTCGTTTCTGCGGCGCTAGCATTTGTTAATGCGACCGGTAAACTAAAACTAAGTGTTAAGCCTGCTGCGAGTAAAACGTGTGATACTTTTTTTATCATTTTTTTCACAATCATACTCTCCCTTTTCCGCACAAGGCGATTTGTAAGCGCTAACTAAATGAGCGCTCAAATTCATTTTATCAAAGCAAAATAAAACCAACAACCGTAAAATGTGTTATTTATGTTAATTATTTAAAAAAAGAACTAAGACGGATGACAAACAGCAATCTTCGTCGCTCAGCCCTCCGTTCTGGTGTACACGTACTTAAGTACTCTCCGCTCTGGTACTCGGCTTTGCTTAAAATCTCACCATTTGTCATTCGTCTGATTTTTGTGTGAAACGATTTATTTTGTGTAAACTTTGAGTGTTTCTCCTTGAGAAATTTAATTGTCTTTATTTTTTTCTTGTGAGAGTTCATATAGATTTTGGTTGAGCATAATGATGTTTCTAAGCGTTAGGATACGGTTTATAAAAACGATTCGAACTTGCTTATACTCAGGACCATCTCGAGGAAGTGTGATATTAGTTAATAAAATATCACCGTGATTACTGTCTGACGCAGTAAGAAACTCAATATTGTAGCTATCTTTAAATACATTTAAAATCCTCTCTTTTAAGCGTAAATTAACGAGGAATGGTAAATCCGTGGAAATTTTTATTTTAATTATGGGCTCAAAAGAAGTTTGGGCATTTAGAAGGCTAAGCAATAAACCATATTTTGAAGTTAAATAATTTTCTTCTTGAAAAATCTCAAGCTTTGTTTCTGCTTGAAGTTCTTTAATGAGGGCATGGAGATTACTTTTTAAGTGGTCTAGGATAGGATTTCCGAATGGTGAATCAATAATAATAGAATAGTCATAGCCGTTTATGTCTGTTGAAAAATCATGGAAGATGTGTGCGAAAAGGTGATAGGAGAAAGCATTTAATAAAAATAACTTGTGAAGTTCTTTTGGAACAGGGGTAATATATTTTTGTAACTTTTCCTGAAGTTTTTCAGTTGCCCTATAAACAATCGTATTATTCTTTTTATTCGCTTCAAAATTTTCCTCGAGAAAATTAATAATTTGGATGTTTTCGCTTTGAATGATGAGCAAGAAAAATAAAAATGCAATTTCACTTGGATGAGTCTCGCTAAATGAAGCGAAAGGAGATATTAATGTTTCGAAACGAGAATAACTTTCATTATCTTGAATTAATTCATGCCAAGATTCCTTGAAATCAATGAAATGATTGTTTCTTCTTCGAATAATGCTAATGGCAAGCAAATAAACAAGTTGCCTTTTTTGAATGGGGGTAAGTGATATGCCTGAACTAGCGAGAATATTGTCTGCTATGTATTGCATACGTTTTTCATTTACGTTCTCAAAAGGCCAGCCATCGCCAGCATAAATTTTCCATAAAGCCATGTTTAAAAATAATCTAACTTGCGTCTCTTCCCCAGTTAACACTGCATCACTTCGCATTAGGTCAAGTCCAAGAGGCTGTATGGAAGTTCTAAACTTATTAAGCTGACGCCGGACCGTTGCATCACTAACAAAGTGTTCCATAGCAAAGCTTGACGCTGAGGTGTAATCTTCATTGTAAATTGCCGTAAATAAATTAAAACCAATAGTTTCTTCAACTAAAAAGATTAGAAATTTTCGAGGATTTGCATCAGGTTGTTTAGTAACAAATTTGGCCCCTCTCCCTTTTGAAAAAAAGACTTCCATAGACTCTGTGCCAAAATCGTTCATATCACTAATCAGTTTCTTAAGAAGTTTTAGTGTTTGTGTATTATTAATATTCGAAATATTGCTAATTTCTTCCGTGGTAAACCAGCGATTTTCACTTCGAAGAATTTTTAAAATCGCTAACTCATTTTCCACAGTCTGGTCGAATATTTCAATGCCAATTTTCATAAATTAATCATTCCTCCTCCATACAATTAGTTTACCCAAAATTAGTGAGGATGAAATCTATTTTCTGATTTTGATGGAAATTTTGCAAAAAGCATGGTTTAAAAATTGGAAATTTGATTACGCTTTAAGCGTAAAGCTTGTAAAATGAACTTTATCGACGAGTAGAAAAGAGGGCAGAGATATGTTTAAAAATTATAGTTTATTCGCACAAAAAATCCATGATATAGAAAAAGATGAAATTATCATGTATGAGCTGCTTCTAAGAAAGTCTGAAAAAGGAAGATGGGAGTTTCCAGAAATGATTTTTCAACAGGAATTCATGGAAACGAGATATTCATTTTTTGTGGAGTGGTTTCAAAATGAAATTGAAAAAGCA
This sequence comes from Listeria tempestatis, assembly GCF_963575625.1. NCBI lineage: Bacteria > Bacillati > Bacillota > Bacilli > Caryophanales > Listeriaceae > Listeria > Listeria tempestatis. The sequence goes on along the minus strand of NZ_CAUYTK010000005.1, from coordinate 75,434 downwards.
ATGAAAAATTTAAATTTTGCCCCAATTTCCATAAATATCAATTCTACACAACTTTTTTATATTGAAACTTTGCAAATGCTAGAACGATTACGTAAATATTCTAGTAATATAACGATTGAAATAACAGAAGACTTAATCATTGTGCCCGAGCATAAATATCACCTTACACTGCAAGAAATTAATGCTTATTTATACGGTAAAATTGCCTCTTTAAAATCTATGGGCTATAAGATTTTTCTGGATGATGTTAGTTGCGGTATTAATAGCCTTGAGCGTGCAACTTATTATATACCAGTTGTTGATGGATTTAAGTTTTCGGTACGCGACCTTACATTATCTACAATTAAATTATTTGTGGAGGCATGGCAAAATTTTGCCAAACAAAACAAAAAGGAATTAATATTAGAAAATATTGAAGAATTTAGCGTGTCAAAAGAATTTCAAAACATCGGATTAAACTTGCAACAAGGTTATTTTCTTGATAAACCGGCTAATCTTCACGAATGTGTTTCATAAAAATCGAAATCTTCAAATTTTTATATTGACTGAGATTTTAGCACTGCTAAAATCTTTTTTATATGATTCATTCTGCTTGAGAAACCAAATTCCATCTTTTAAAAAACGGAATCTTGGCTCCTAATTGTAGTGAAACTTTAATAAAATAACATTGATTCTATTGATTTATAGGATTTGTATTTATTGAAAGTTAAACTACACAAAGGAGATGAATAATTTGAGTAAGAGAATAGCAATGGCAGTGATTGCATGTTTTGTTATGTTTTCAACTTTCCTTTCAGGGACTGGGATTGCAGCACAAAATGAAGCGGGAAATATAGGAATTTCTTTAGATGTTAATGACCCAATTGGCAGTCAAGAACAAGTCAATTTACAAGTCACGTTAAGCGCGGATGCAGGGGCGATTGTAGATGAAAATGGTCTTATCGCGGTATCAATACCTAGAGAGATATTTTCAGCAGGAGATGTAGAAGATTTACATTCAGAGGAGGGTGCTTTTGAATTTGTTAGTTTAGAAAATCCTTCGGCAAGTGATGATGATTATATGATAGTTTATGTTAGACCTAACCCGGAATTTAGTGAAAATGGTGCATGGTCTGCTTCATTTAATATTGTTTTTCAAGCCCCTTTGATGAGACCAGATACGACGATTAACCCGGAGCAAACTTTTAAAGTAGAGTATAATGGCCAAGAGATTTCTAAGACGGTTTCCATTAAACCAAGTGAAGGCGGTGAACCTTCTCCGTTTGAAAAATGGTGGAAAGGCTCTGTCGATTCGAATGGTGTGGGGTTGCTTAATACAACACAATCGCGTTATAACACGTATCATTTAGCGGTGAACCCTTTTCAGACTGCCGAATTAAATAATGTTACGGTGAATGATACGATTCCTCAAGGTTTGCAGGTGGATCCAAATCCGCGATTGACCGATGGTGTTAATGCTGCTGATTCGTCAAATGTAGATGGGATTAGAATTATTAAAGTTAGTGAAGATGGTTCAAGAACCTACGTGACGAGTCAATTTAAAGATAATATTTTATTTAATGCGGATACTCAAGAATTAAATGTCACATTTGATCATATTGGTATGGAAGACTCGTATTTAATCGAATATAAAGTGAATGTCATAGAGAATTTAGATATTTATAAGAATACGGCAACACTTACTAGTGATGAGGTTACAAAATCAGATACTGTTTTAGCAAGACTTAATGGCAATGATAATTTTAATAAAGTTTTAAATAAATCGGTAGATAAAACGATTGTGACTAAAAATGATACAAAGCTTATCTATACATTGACGCTTGCTTCTATAACAGGAACAATCAAAGCAGGACAAACGTTTACGGATAAATTAGATGATCGTTTAGTATATGTTGGAATTACAGAAAATAGTAATATGTTTGAAATTACAGAGCAAGATAATCTCTTAACACTAACTTTGAAAGAAGATATACCAATTGGTGAACGTCAAAGTGTAAGTTTCGAAGTTAATACTTCGGCGTTAAATCCAGGCGATAGTGTGTCTAATACAGGGCAAATTAATCTAAATGGCATTAATTACAATTCAAATACAGTAACAACAAAGAAAATTGATGGCACGGTCATTTTAAAGAAAGTAGGAGAGACTGGAAACCCTCTTGCAGGAGCAGAGTTTAGCTTATTTAATAGTGATGACCAACTTATTAAGACAGGTATAACAGATGAAATGGGAGAAGTAATTTTTCTTGATTTGTTGCCAGGAAACTACTATCTAATTGAGACTAAAGCGCCAGAAGGTTACGAACTAGATAGTACGCCTATCCATTTTGAAGTGACAAATAATAGTATTACTCCAATAGAATTACAGATGGAAAATAAATTAATAAGAGGAGCACAGAAGGTAATTAAGCAGGATGAGGCAACGGGTGAAAAACTAGAAGGTGCAGAATTTAAACTGGAGTCTGAAAGTGGAGAGATATATACTGGTACAACTGATAAAAATGGAGAATATTTATTTGAAAACTTGTTACCTGGGGATTATGAATTAACAGAAACAAAAGCACCCGATAACTATTTGTTAGATAATTCCACACATAAGGTGACCATTAGTAACGAAAAAAGTGAGACAGTTGAGATTACGATTGACAACAAAGAAATGCTTGGTTCTGTTCAATTAACTAAAAAAGATAGTAAGAATAAACAAGAATTGAGTGGTGTAAGCTTTAATCTGGTTGATGAGCAAGGAGAGAATCTAGTTACCGATGAACTTGGTCAAATTTCTGTTGAAAATCTAAAACTAGGAAAATATTCATTTATTGAGACCAAAGCAAAAGATGGGTATATTTTAAACACCGAGCCAGTGGAGTTTGAAATCACGAAAGACAACTATGATGTGACTATAGAACTTGTTAAGCTGAATGATGAGATGTTAGGAACTGTCCAACTTGAAAAGCTTGATAAGGAAACGAAAGGAGCATTAAGTAACACACATTTTAAATTAGTAGATGCAGATGGAAAAGTTGTCATGAATGATCTTATTACGGATGATGACGGAAAAATCCAAGTAGAAAATCTTACGCTAGGTAAATATTCATTTATTGAGACGAAAGCGAAGGATGGGTATATTCTAAATGATGAGCCGGTCAATTTTGAGATTACAGAAAGTAATTATGAGACTGTCGTTGAATTAGCTAAGTACAATGAAAAAGATTCAAGCATTACAGAGCCAGAGCCTTCTAAACCAGGAAAACCGGATGGGTCAGGCGGTAATGATAATAATAAACTTCCTAGTACGGGAGATTTTATTGGTCTTTCAGTTATTCTTGGAGCAATTTTAATTATCGCAGCTTTCAGAATTGCTAAGGAAAAACGTGCATAAAAGAACAGTGAGTCTTTTTCAGACTCACTGTTCTTTTATTTTGAATTTCTCTTTTCTAATTTTATACAAAGAGGAGAGGGCTTATTTCTTGTTGATAAGTGCTCCGAACTTCCGCTCATTCATTTCCATTGCTTCGTTTGTGAAAGAGACATTCTCGACATGGGTTTCAGGAAATACATGAAACCACCTTTTGGTTATGGTTTCTTCATCAAACAAATCTTTTTCTATAATTGTTTGAGTGAAAAGACGTTCTGGTTGGTTAGGTAGAGTGAACTGAATTTTATAAATGAATCGCTCATCCAAGGGTTAATAAAAGTCATTTTTTTGCTCCTTTTATAATAATCTTCCAGAATTCATTATAAAACAGCGAGATGGTAAGGAATTGTCAAAAAAGCAGTTATAGGAGTTGTTTTTTTGATTTTAGTTCAGTTTTTCTAAAGCGGAATTGATTAAATTTAAATCTCGTGGTGCTAATTCACGATGGATGGAAACAATTTTCGAATGAGCATGATGGTTCATCAATCTTTCAAGTGGAATATTCGTTAAAATCAAATCAACTTCTTCTTCGCTATCAATTTCAATGAAACGTAAATTAAATTTATTCATAAATGCTGCTTTTAGTTCGCGGGCAATATTCTTATTCATAATATATGACATATCAGTCTCGATTCGCACTTTAATTTCGCGTTCAAAAATATGTAGGGATGAAAATAAATTTAAAAGCAGAGCATATTTAGGCGCTAAATATTTTTTTTCGAGAAAAATAGGGTCATGACTTTCTTCGTATAGTGTGTCGAGGAGATGATTAATTTTGCTTTTTAAATTAACTAATTTATTTTGCGTAAAAGGCAAAAACTTAGAGCCGCTAATTCCAGTTGAAAAATTTGTTGTAAGACTTGCGAATAGATGATCAGAAAACGATGTTAGCGCAAATAATCGCTTTTTAGCAGCAGGTATAGGGGAAATTTCAGCTTCGAATTTCTCAATAAAAAGTTTATTTGCTTGAAATAATCGGGTGTTATTTACATGGTTAGTTCTATAATTTGATAGTAACAAAGGTGTGATTTGAGGCGTCTTGCTTTGAATAATAATTAAAAAGTAAAGGAATGAAATCTCCCCATCATGTAATTTAATAGTTGGTGTGAATTCTGAAATGTGCTTTTTAAAAATCGAATAACTACTATTATTCATTAAAAGTTCCTCCCAACTAGAATTGAAAGGAATAAAGTGCCCATTGCGTCGTCGTATGGTACCAACAGCAAGGAAATAGATGATTTGCTGTTTTTGTACAATGCTTAATTCGAGGTTTATTTTTTTTAAAAGTTTAGTTACTACATATTGTAAATGTTTCTCATCGACTTGTGAGAACGGCCATACTTTTCCTGCGAATAGTCTCCAAAACGCCATATTCATAAAAAAACGAATTTGAATCTCATTGCCAACTACATGGACTTCGCTCCGTGTAAAAGAGAGTTGGTATGGTTTGATAGCTTCACGCATTTTTGTTATTTGTCTTCTGACGGTTGTTTCGCTTAGGAAATTCTCATAGGCAAATTTTTTGGTTGAAATAAAGGTCTCAGTAAAAATACTATAAAACAGCTTGTATATTGTTGTGTTCGAAGTTAGGTGGATTAGAAAGAGTCCGAAATCTATGTTGTTCTCTTGTATCTCAAGGTATATCCCTCTTCCTTTTGATATATGAAGTTGTATGTAAGCATTGTTAAAGTCTTCAAGGTTATCTTTCAAAAGAGAAATGGTTTTAAGTATTAAAGCAGGCGTTTTTTCTAGCTTGGCAGCAAGTTCTTCTGTAGTAAACCACCGGTCTTCCTTTCTAAGTGTTTCTAGTAGGTTCCATTCAAGCTCAATATTCGAGTCAAATAAATCTAATCCGATCAGCATGTTATATTCCCCCTTGTGAAATGTTAACTGTATCCTGTATTAAAACATAGTGAGTAAGTGGGGAAAAACAAAATTCGAGAAATAAAAAACGCATTTTTGTTTGTTTTGCTTTTTTTTTTTGTGGTAATAGGAAAGCTCAAAATTCGATTTAAAAGCTATAATAATTTTTTTCGCGCAAAAAGTTAATTTTAATATTTGGCTTTTTGATTTTTTAAAGCGTATGTTTCGAATTATACTAATAAACGTTGAGTCGCCAATTGGTTATTGCTGCAGCAAATGGAAACTCAAGCACTAAGTCATTTTATTGACTCAAGAAATAAGTTTACCCCCTAGAGTTTTCAAAAAGAAAGATTGGGTAATTATTGTATCTAGATTATACAATTTCAAGATTATGCATCTTGGGAGTTAATTGGATGAATGATTTTGAAATCATTTTGAAAATAATTACTAATAAAAAACTTACATTCAAAGGAGAAGAATTAATGAAAAAAGGTTTAATTAAAGGGACCGCAATCCTCTTAGTTGCAGGTCAAGTTATTACAACAGCTTTACCATTAGCTGCAAGTGCAGAGGAAGCTTTAAATGAAAACATTCAAGCAACAGCTGGTAACGAAGCAACTACAACAAACGATGATATTCAAGTCTCTGAAGGGACTACTAGTGAGAATGAAGTAACAACAGATGACAAAGAAGCAGCAGCTACTGAGTCAAACGATAAAAGCCAAGCTATCAAAAACGAAGAAGCAACAGAAGAAGATGAAAACAATGCATCAACTCGTGCAGCAAGTCTTTACTATGCAGCAAGTTTTGATGGTGCGAGAAACATCGGGAAAACTAGTTTAAATGGTAACTATTTAAACCTACACACAGCTGCATGGACTGGTTTTTCAGATTCATTAGCTACTGAACGTATTAGAATGCACAATGAGATCACTCTAGATCCAGCTTTCTACGAATTCTTTGATACTGAGAACTGGTATGACTATATTGCTTATGATGGCACAGAAGGTTCTGATAGCCCACAAATGAGCTCAATTTCAAGAACAACAACGATTGATGAAGGTTGGTTACTTTGGAACCGCGAAAGATATTCAACACAAAATGTAAACTACTATATTATTGAAAGTGGACAACTTAAAGAAGTAAAACACAATACGCAAAAGCATTACACATATTTAAACTCGTGGAAAGACAAGGAATATGATGATGCGATTGTTTACAATAAAGATAGCAAAACGTTAATCTATCGTACTGCAAACTATGATGGAACTTTCTCTGCGCTATGGAATACACTAGATATTAGATTTGATATTCAAAAATGGCAACAAGATACTGGGAAACAAATTGAAAAGAAAAACAAATATAAATTCCTAGTTAAAGGTTATGAAACTAAGAAAGACAGATTATCTTCGAGTCTTTTAAGTGGTGGTTCTTTACTTCCAATTAAGAGCAAAACAATTTCTTGGGAAAACCGCCCAGGTGCTGGTGAAGGAGATATGATTCAAACAACGCTTAATGACTTGACAACTACTTCTACAAAAGCAACTGGTACAGCTGAACCAAATGCAAACATTGAAATCAAAGTAAATGGTCAAACTATTGGTTCTGGAAAAGTTGATAACAATGGTAATTTCAGCATTGATATTCCTACACAAGAAGTAGGGACAGTAGTAGAAGCAGTAGCAACTTTAGGAGATCAATCATCAAGTGATACTACAATTGTTACTGAGGAAGTAGTTAACTTAGATAAACCAACTATTGATGATTATATTGTAAATGATGGATTTGTTACTGGAACAGCCCCAGAAGGCGCAACAGAAATTTGGATTTATGATAATGCAGATGCTTCAGGAAATCCAATTAACAAAGTACCAGTTAACGAAGACGGCACATATAGTGCATATGTAAACAACAGCGACAAAATGCACAATGTAGGAAACGTATTTACTGTTGTAGCAAAAGCAGGTTCAAGTGAAAGCTCTGAAAACTCTGTTGTATTACCAAGAAAACTTGGTGCGCCAACAATTAATCCTTATCTTGTAAACGCTGGTTATGTAAAAGGTACAGCTCCAAAAGGTGCAACTACCATTACTGTATATGACCATGAAGGTAAGAAAATCCGTGAAGTTCCAGTTAATGAAGATGGAACATATTCAGTATACGTTAATGACAACGAATTAATGCATACAGTGGGTAACTACTTCACTGTTGAAGCATCTGATGGACACGGCGGAAAAGGCTCTAATCGTGATACAGTAAGAGAACGTAAAAACCTTGCAAAACCAACAATTGATCCTTACTACGTTGGAACAGGTACTGTAACTGGTACTGCTGTAGGCGCACAATATGTAATTGCATACGACAAAGATGGTCAATTCATCAAACAAGTTCCAGTAAAAGCAGATGGCACATATGAAATTTATGTAAATGACAATAAAAACATGAATGTTATTGGTAATCCATTTACAATTGTTGCTAAAGATGAAAACTGGACTACAAGTGAAGCAACAAGTAAAGTTTTAGGTGAAGAAGTAGTATTAAAACCACTTGATTACACAATTGGTGATGGCGTAGTAAGTGGTAGCTACGAAGGTACTGGTGTAACGAAGATTGAACTTCTTGTTGATGGGCAACGTAGAAATGGTCAAGTAAATACTACAAACAAAACTTTTGAAATCTGGGCACAAGATTTAGTGAACAGTGTTGATCAAGAAGTATATGTTATGACTACAGTTGGTGGCGTTGAGTATAAACAAAAAGTTAATATTATACAAAAATCGACTATTACTGCTAAAGATTTTGTAGCAACTTCAAATGAAGGCTGTGTTATTGGTACGTTTGATGGCGGAATCCAAAAAGTAGTATTGTTCGTAGATGGTAAAGAAACACGTAATGGCCAAGTTGATTTGCAAAATGGTACTTACAAAGTATACGCAGCGGATTATACAGGTCGTAAACTTGAAGTATCTGGTCAAACTTCAAACGGTAAAGAATTAGACCGTGCAACAGTTAAAGAAACAAAATAATTTTTAATAGAATCCCTTCTTCTTTTTAAAAGAAGAAGGGAGGATATTTTTAATAAGTGAGGAAGAAAAACATGAAAAAATTTTTAAAATCTTTATTTACAACGATGATAGTAGCGATGCTAGCAATTACTGTAGTAGGATGCAGTTCTACTAACAATAGCAGTGATGTATCAAATAGCAAAACGTCTGATGCAAAAACAACTTCTACAAGCAAAAAGACTACAGAAAAAAGCACTTCAGAGTTAAATAAAACAAAAATCATGCAAGATATTGAAATGACACCGAAGACATTTGCTTACAAACAAGATGACACTTTTAATGAAAAAGGTAAAAAGTTAACAGTTATCGAAATGAATATCAAAAATAAAACAAGCATGAGCTTTGGCGTTGGTGCTGGAGATTTCTACCTACAAACTAAAAGTGGCGATAAAATCAAAACTTACGGATACCACGATAGCTTTGGTGAAATGATTGAAGCTGGTAAAGAGTTAACTGGTAATGCATATTTTGCAATCCCTGAAAACCAAACAGACAACTATACACTAGTATATAGTCCAATCAACAACGAAAATAATGTAAAAATTGAATGGAAGTTGGGTTCAGTTTCTAAGTAAAAAGGGAAGGGAAAAATGAATGGTTAAAGAAAACAAAGTAATGTTGTTCAGTTCGGTTCATGTTTGGAATGATACGCGTATTTTTTATAAAGAAGCACTATCTTTAGCGAAAGCTGGTTTTGAAGTTGATTTCTTCGCAATTGATAATGGAATGCCTTTACAAACCTATCCAGGGATTAATATTCATGTTTTGCCAGAGAGTAAATCAAAGTTATCACGTATTTTTAGATGGCGTAAGCTGTATAAAGCAGCAAAGCAATCTGATGCTAAATATTATCACATCCATGATCCTGAACTGCTCATACTTTTTCCAAGGCTAAAGAAAGTTAAACCTAGGGGCTCAAAGTTCATTTATGATATGCATGAAAACTTCCCTAAAGATATTGAAACAAAAAGCTGGATACCTAGTTTTTTGAGAAAACCTTTGAAGAAGATAGTTTTAAGAATGGAAAAATATACCATGGACTATTGTGATTATATCATTTTGGCTGAAGCATCTTATCGTGATGACTATGCTCATCTGGACGATAAAAAAGTCACTTCTGTTTATAACTTTCCGGTTTTTGTTGAGCAAATAGAAAAAAAGAGTGACATTGAGCCTTTCACGTTAATATATGTAGGCAGTATTACTGCTGAACGTGGGGTTTGGGAGATGTTAAAGCTTATGAATGCATTGGAAAATGAATCTCCTGGTAAGTATCGTTTAGATTTATTAGGTCCGATAACTAAAAGTCTACAGACCGAAATTAAAGAATATTTGAAAAATTACGATTTAGAAAAAGTAGTAATATTGTATGGGCGAGTTCCATATCCAGAAATTTGGGAAGCTTACAGTACGGCTGATTTAGGCCTGTGTCTATTACATGACATTCCAAATCATAGAAATTCAATGGCAACAAAATTATATGAATATATGGCAGCCTCTTTACCTATTTTGGCGACGAATTTGCCAGATTGGGAAAGTTTTATAGAAAAACATCAATGCGGAGAAACGTGTTCCCCGTTTAATATTGAAAACCAATTGAAGATTGTAGAAAAACGTGCTGAAAATAGAGAGAAATATTTGCAAGAAGGCATAAATGGCCGTCGTGCATATGAGATGAACTATAACTGGGAGATGGAAGCAAAAAAATTGCTGATAAATATTTATCAGTATAAAGAGATGGAGAATTAAGAAAATGATGCATGTAAAATCGATTAATCAGTTCTTCGACAGTTTAAAAAAATTGTGGTTCTGGTTTATTATCATCCCCCTAGTTTTAGTTACTTTAACATTTTTAACTACACATTTTTTAGTGAAGCCAACTTATTCAACATCAACCCAATTGTTGGCTACACCGGCAAATACTGAAAATGCGTCTCAAACGTCAGATAATGTACGATCCTCTATTCAGTTAGCTGATACGTATAGCACAACAATTGCGAGTAGTCGAACATTGCAAGAAGTCATTAAGATGAATAATTGGGATATGTCCACTGCTGAATTAGCAGATAAAATTACAATTAAAAGTAACACAAATTCATTAGTTTACACAATTAGTGTTACTGATGGGAATCCAAAAGTTGCACAAAAAATTGCAAATGGTATAGCCGAAGTCGCACAGAAAGATTTTCCTAAGCTTTTTAATGGAACAAATATTATCATCTTAGAAAAAGCTGATACGGCACAAACAGTAACTAACGTCACTAAATACATTTTGGCAGCTGGACTTGGTCTAGGCTTGGCCGTTGTTATTGTTTTACTTCAAATTAGTTATGACAGTGTTATCCGCCATAAAGAAGCTTTGACGGATTTAGAAATAACTTTCCTTGGAGACATACCGTATATAGAAGGGATAGATAATTAGTGTTCAATCAAAAAATTAAACTACATCCTATACATCCAAAAGAAAAACCAAGCGTTTTTAAACCAAAAGAGAAGTTATTGCTATATAAACGAGGAGAGAAGAACTTTGAGGCCGAAAAGATTCGGGCTATTCAAGTAAGTTTACAACTCTCGTTTTTAGCCCAAAAAAAGCATAAACGAATAATGTTTACCTCCGCTAATAAAGGTGAAGGAAAAACATTTTGTATAAGTAACATCGCTCAAGAAATTGCGAGGCAAGGAAAAAAGGTGCTGTTAATGGATATGGATTTGCACAGACCGCGTCTGACACGTCAACTATCCTATGACAGAAATAACGGGCTTATGACCGTTATGCAAAATCCGGATTTATTAAGTCAAAGTATTTTTGAACTTGAAGATGATTTCCATTTTATGCCAACAGGCCCTTTACCGCCTAATCCACTTGAAATTATAAGTTCGGAAAGTTTTAAAGGCTTACTGGAAAAGCTTGATGATATGTATGACATCATATTAATTGATACGCCCCCAATTCGCGTTTTAGCTGATGGTCGGATTATTGCTTCTATCTGTGATGGTGTTGTATTCGTAGTGCGAGAAGGTATAACGAAAATTGGCGAAATTGAAGAAATTAAAGCATACGTTGATAGTTCAGGAACGCCACTAATTGGAGCGATATTAAACGGTCACCAATATAATAAGAAAGATAAGAGCACTTATGCTTATTACTAATTTATGGAAAAATAAATTTCATTTAAAGCTTTTGCTGTTTATTATTGCAGCGGTTGTTATTTTAGAAATTTGCGTTTTCATACCTTACGGTTATTTAGTTTCGCTTTTATTTTTACTTGTTATTCCTATTGTTTTCAAGATTAATTATACCAAAGTGACGAACGTACTAAGTTTTGTTATATTATTTGCTGGTTTTTTTGGCTCTTATTTAGGAATTCCAGGTAGCGAGAACATTTTCTTGTTTCGGCTTTTAATCCCAGTACATTTTTTCTTGTTTTGTGTAACACAGAAAAAGGACTGGCAACGATTAAAGCATGTAAGATGGTTTTTTATAACCTTTATATTATTTCTTTCAGGTATGACAATAACTCTATTTTGGACACCAAATATGAGTTTAAGTATCCGTTACTTATATTTTACGTTTGAATGGTTATACGTCATTTTTCTCTGTGTATACTACATTAATGATATTAAAAGATTCCAGCTTTTTAGTAAGCTAATGACCATTGCTTATATCGGTATTTTAGGATTAGGAATTTTTGAAGTGTTAACAGGAATGCATTTATCGCGTTCTGGAAGTTATTATTATGAAACAACAACAAGCCAATTTCAGCCCACGGGTTTTTTGCTAAATACAAATGATTTTGCATCCGAAATTACCATACTGTTACCATTCGTCATTTTTACACTCACGCGAATTAAGTTAGTCTGGTTACGGGTTACATCAATTGTTGTAGTGTCATCGCTAGCATTATACCTCGTAATTATGACGTATTCACGGCTTTCAATGGTAATTATCTTAATTGAGCTATTTGTTTTCTTGCTTTCATGGTCGAAAGTTTGGTCGTTAGTCAGCATGTATGTTGGCATAATGGCTGGAATGCTGTTGCTTACATTCTCTCGTTCGGACTTTATTAATAAGATTATATCTATCGTTTCAAAAGCTTTTAATGAAAAAGGTGGATCGACAAGCGACCGTATGGAAATGTATAAATTATCTTGGAAGTTGATAAAAGAATCAAATTTTAATGGAATGGGCGCAGGGATTTTACCAGTAAAACTAGACTATTACATGTATGGTTATGAACGATGGGAAGATAATTATTTTTCAGCACATAACTATTGGTTAGAGGCTTTAGCAAATGGTGGATTGCTCACATTTATTCCATTACTTATATTTTTTATGCTCATCCTTTTCTATGGCATAAAATATACTTTGAAAAATGGCTTCAATCTAGTAGGTATTATTGTCTTGCTAGTTCTGATGAGTTTCTTTTCGGCAAGTATTGGTCTGAGTAATTCAATTGATAAGCGCCATTTAAGTTTAGGAATCGGTCTCGCTATAAGCATGCTGAATATTTATTACTTTAATAAAGGAGAATCGGGTTTTGGAACTAGTTAGTATTATTATGCCAGCTCACAATGCTGAAAAATATATTGAATCTTCTATAAATAGCGTCTTGCTTCAAACCTATCAAAATTTTGAGTTATTAGTAATCGATGATTGCTCGCAAGACTCTACAGTTCAACTTGTGAAGGGTTATCAAGATGAACGAGTGAAGATAATTGAGCTGAAAGAAAATGTTGGTGTAGCGGGTGCGAGAAACTACGGGCTTAAACAGGCTTTAGGAAAATATGTCGCTTTCTTAGACAGTGATGATTTTTGGAAAGTAGATAAGTTAAAGAAACAAATTCAATTTATGGAAGAGCGGGAATTAGTTCTATGCTATACAGCTTACGAAGTGATGGATGCTGCCGGTGAGAAGATAACAGGACGTGTAGATGTTCCGGAAGTTATTTCTTATAAACAGCTCCTTAAAAATACGATTATTGGTTGTCTTACGGTTGTAATTGACATAGAAAAAACTGGGGAAATAGAGATGCCAGATTTAGGTGGGGCAGAAGATACTGCAACATGGCTATCTATTCTAAGAGCAGGTCATAAAGCAGCAGGTCTTACAGAAACGCTTGCTTATTATCGGAAAGGTAACACGTCTTCTCTGTCAAACAATAAATTACACATGGCTAAACAGATTTGGTTAGTCTATAGAGAAAATCAAAAATTATCTTTTTTACAATCATTAGTTTATTTTCCTTGCTACGTATGGAATGGTTTCTTTAAGCATTTGCGTACGGGAGGATCAGTAAAAACAATAAGATAGGAAGGGATTTCATGGCTTACAAAACAGTTGAGCACTTAAGTAGTTTAAAACAAAAAGAAAAAAGAATTTTGGATATATGCTTATCACTTATCGGGATTATAGTCTTATCACCATTTTTCCTCTTTACTGCCATACTTGTGAAATTTGATTCACCTAAAGAGAAGATAATCTTTACTCAAACGCGAGCAGGTAAATTTGAGCAACCATTTCAAATTTATAAATTCCGCTCAATGCGCAGCAACCCGGTGGCTAGCCCTAGGAAAAACACGATTTATGATTGGGAAAACGGAGTTCCAGATGATTTTGTTTTTAAGTCTCTCTCAGGAGAACAACCTAATGTTTCTAAAATAGGTGCTTTTATCCGTAAATTTAGTTTAGATGAGCTTCCGCAACTTTGGAATGTCCTAATAGGTGAAATGAGCATAGTAGGACCAAGACCAGAAATATTAGATATAACGAAGTGTTATTCTCATGGTCAAAAGAGAAGGTTGGCGGTACAGCCGGGAATAACCGGATGGGCTCAAGTTAATGGACGAAGCAATATGAATCATGGTCAAAAAATGGAGTTAGATTATTATTACGTAGAAAAATTTGGTATGAAGCTAGACATATTGATTATTTTTCTAACTGTAAAACAGGTTTTAATTGGTAAGGACGCAGTATAAAAAATGAATAAAAAAATAACCATTAATTATATTTTTGTTTTGCTTTATCAAATCTTACTCATTATAACACCCATATTTACCATGCCATATGTTATTCGAGTACTGCAACCGGAAAATATTGGTATAGAAGCATATGTAGGCTCGGTGGTTCAACTTTTTATTGCCTTTGCTTCACTAGGAATTGGTGATTATGGGAGGAAAGAAATTGCGGCCGTTGCGGATAAGAATAATTTGAAAACAGAATTTTCCAGCTTATACACAATACAATTTGCGTTTTCAACATTTGTGTTAGCTATGTATCTCATTTTTACGTTTTCGAGTACAAACTATACACAGTTATTTTTGATAAACAGTTTAACAATTTTGGCATATGTCTTAGATGTTACATGGTTTTTTACGGGTCAAGAAAATATGAAAAATATTATGATTCGTAATATGGTTGTTAGGATTGTATCCATCATAGGGATTTTTATGTTAGTGAAATCTCCAGATGACTTATCAATTTATATTCTTATCAATGCTCTTTCTTTATTGCTGGGACAATTAGTCACGTGGATCCCACTTTTAAAACAATTAAGAGGATTTAGTATTAGCTTTCAATTAGTCAAAAAACATGTTTTTCCAATATTGATTTTTGCGGTTGTTCCAATCCTAACACTCATTCCTACAGCGTTAAATAAAGTAATTTTAGGTAACGTTGCAGCTGAAGTGGATGTAGGATTTTACAATCAAGCATTCAAGCTGATTACATTATTCGTTGTCTTTGTGACTGCTCTTTCAACTGTAATGAGCCCACGAATGGTTAAGCAATACAATGCTAGAAGCAAAGAAAGCTTTGAAAAGTCATTTTATTTTTCTGTTCAATATGTATCATTTAGCACTTTGCCCATTGTAACGGGATTAATTGCGATAGCTCCAACGTTTATTCCTTGGTTTTTAGGTCAAGATTTTCAGGCTTCGGTCCTTAATTTGCAAATACTAGCTCCAAGTTTGTTTTTCTCTGGCTTGGCGGGAATTTTTGGAATTCAAGTGCTTATTACTTCGGGGAAAAATAAAGCCTATACAAGTTCTGTTCTTATAGCGGCTTTATGTAGCTTTATCGCTAATTTGATTTTAATTACTCACTTGAAAAGCATAGGAACTTCTATCGCTTATCTTATCTTTACAATGGTGTTATGTGACGTACAAGCTTACTTCGCCAAATCCTTTTTTAACATAAAACAGCTTGTAAAGAAAATAATGCCATATGTATGGGCTAGCGGAGTCGCATTTTTAGGAGAGATAGCCGTTTTGTATGTCCCAATAGGATCGATGTACCGAATGGTTTTACAAGTCGCGATAGGTGTAGCAGTTTATGGTACATGTTTAATTTTGAAAAAAGATTTCTTTGTTGAGAAGGTAAAGCAAATTATTATTGCAAGGAAAGGCGTGCGCCGATACAAAAGAAAGGAGTCCTAATATGTTTAATTTTAATAGCATCCAAAATATGCTCGATCTTTTAAATAAGAAAGAAGAGATGTTGCAAGAAATATCTGGAGAAAAGATAGTTATAGCAGGTGGAAGCAGCGTTTTATATAGCTTCAATACAGATGAGATTACTGAAGTGTATGGGAAGAAAGTTATTAATTTTGGCGTTAATGTTGGACTAGGATTTTCATATTTAGCTGAGTATATTGAAAAACATTTAAATGAAGGAGATAAAGTCATTTTACCACTTGAATTTAACCAATATACAAATCCACCTTATTATGTTTTTGGTTTCGGCATTGACATGTTCCTAAAAAAACAACTATTTGGAAGGCGTAAAAGATATAAGCAGAAATGGAAATTGTTTCTACTATCTTTAAAACATGCATATAGTTCCGCAAGCCCTGAAAAGATGGCTCGCCGAAAACAAGCAAAATTCGGTAAAACTGGATGCTATCTGGAGTTAGATTCACAAATTTGCGAGCCGGAGAAGAAAAAGCAAGTTCCTTTTCCAAACGCTTACACAAGAACGCCTGCTATAGAAGAAATTTTAAAGTTTATTGAAAGAATGGAAAAAAAGAAAGTGAGTGTGACGGTTTTGCCACCAGCATTTTTTGCTAATAAAGTTAATAAGAGTTATTTAGAGGATTTATATACAGAATTTAAAGAGTATGTACCAGCAGGATTTAATTTTGAGTTATTTCGTTTAGAAAAAGAAGAAGTATATGATTCGGTGTATCATGCTAATACGAAAGGGCAAAAGAGAGTAACAAACGCTTTAATTCATTTAATGGGAAAGGAACTAAAATAATATGTTATCCATTTTAAAAGAAAAATTTTTAAATAAAGACGCGAAAATAGCCATTGTGGGACTTGGTTATGTGGGATTACCACTTGCAATTGCTTTTTCTAAGAAGGGTTTCCAAACAATTGGGTTTGATATAAGTGAAAACAAAATTAATATTTTGCAAAAAGGTGAGTCAGATATTGCAGATATTGGTGACGATATGCTTAGAAAAGAGTTGGCGAGTAATTTCAATGTGACAAATGATGCAAGGGCAATTGGTGCCGCGGATGCTATTATCATTTGTGTTCCTACACCATTAACTGAAACAATGGAGCCGGATATGAGTTACATTGTGAATGCCATGGAAATTATCAAAACACATGCTAAAAAAGGTGTTTTAGTATCACTTGAAAGTACAACGTATCCTGGAACGACACGAGAATTCATTTGTAAAACAATGGTAGACAATGGCTTTACTTTGGGAAAAGACTTCTTTGCTAGTTATTCCCCTGAACGTGTTGATCCAGGGAATAAAAGATATGACACATTAAATACACCGAAAGTAGTCGGAGGAGTGGATGAATACTCAAAAGAGCTTGCAGAAATTTTATATAGTCAAGTTATCGAGACAGTCGTTCCCGTTAATTCAGCAGAAGTTGCAGAGATGAGCAAGCTACTTGAAAATACTTTCCGAAGCATCAACATTGCTTTTATTAATGAAATGGCACTTTTAGCTGAAAAAATGGATATAGATATTTGGGAAACAATTGAGGCAGCAAGCAGTAAGCCGTTTGGTTTCATGAAATTTACTCCAGGACCTGGTATTGGAGGGCACTGTATTCCGCTTGATCCAATGTATTTATCTTGGAAAGCTAAATCAAAAAATTTCTATAGCCGTTTTATCGAATTAGCACATGAGACTAACCATTTAATGCCAGAAAAAATGGTAGAACATGCGGCCGTTGCTTTAAATAAACACCAAAAAGCAATTAATGGCTCGCGTATATTACTTGTTGGTATGGCCTATAAGGAAGATAGTAATGATTTGCGAGAATCTCCAGGATTACACATTTACGAGGAGCTAAAAAAACAAGGCGCCAAAGTCGATTTTTGTGATCCGAAAGCACCCGCTTTTAGAGTTGGAAATGGAGAAATTAAGCATTCCATTGACCTAGACTACAGCGCTTTTAATCAATACGATTTGGTAGTCTTATTAACAGGGCATAAAGTTTTTGATATGAAAGCGATTGGACAAAATAGTCAACTAATCTTAGATACAAAAAATCTATTAAAGGACGAGTTCAAAAGCAAAAAAGTTTCATATGGAAAAATGGAAGAAAGAATGTATTTAGCCTATGAAAAATAAAAAAGTTTTATTTTTCGTGACTGAATTCCCAACACTATCAGAAACCTTTATTTTAAATCAAATCACTGGGGCAATCGATTTAGGTTGTGAGGTGCAAATTTTAGCCTTGAACAAGGGGAATTTAGAAAAAGTACATGCAGATGTCAAAAATTATAATTTACTAGAAAAAGTGACGTATTTGAATATCCCAAGCTCTAAAAAAGAAAGGTTTAAACTAACTTTAAAAGGAGTGTTTACTAGACCAATCCTTGTTTTAAAAAGTTTAAATCGAAGGAAATACGGTAAAATTGTTTGGACTTTGACGCCCGCCATATGTATGCAAAAAGTTCAGCAATCAGCCGATTTAATTGTTTCGCATTATGGAAATGTCGGGCTTATTGCGAGTATATTGCAAGACTGTGGCTTTTTAAAAGGAGAGCTGGTGACCTTTTTCCACGGCTACGACTTAACTCGTACAATAAAACAAAAAGGTGAAAGTTATTATAAATTCTTATTTAAAACAAACACAAAATTATTACCAATAAGTAATTACTGGCGGCAACAGCTAATTGCATTAGGAGCGGATAGAGAAAAAGTTCAAGTTCATCATATGGGGATTGATACTAAAATGTTTGAATTTTTCCCAGAAGTGAACGTTTATTCGGATGTTCGTTTATTGATTGTCGCTCGCCTTGCGCCTAAAAAAGGTATAGCCGATGCCATTCAAACAGTAAAAATTTTAAAAGAAAAAGGCAAGGATGTTGTACTGGATATTGTAGGAGACGGTGATGAACGATTTGTGCTAAAAGAATTAGCGGAAAAATTAGATGTTATGGAAAATGTCAGATTCCATGGATTTAAGGAGCAGAAGGCTGTCAAAGAGATGTTTAAGCACAGCGATATTTTTCTCTTACCCAGTATTACCGCACCTGATGGAGATATGGAGGGGATACCCGTTTCATTAATGGAAGCAATGGCACAAGGTAAACCGGTCATTTCAACCTTTCATAGTGGAATACCTGAACTTATTCAAGATAGAAAATCAGGCTTTCTAGTTTCTGAACATAGTCCTAGAAAAATTGCAAATGCTATCATTCGCTATATGAAACTTGATGAGCAGAAAAAAATGGAACTGCTTAGTGAGGCAAGACAAAAAATTGAAACTGAATTTGATATTCGCAAGTTAAATGAAAAATTATTTAAAAAATATGAGGTGGAAAATGGATAATTTATCACAGAAAGAACAAATGGATATTTTAAACCAATATTTCCTATCAACCGCTGAAGCGATGGAAATATTAGCAATATCTCGACAAAGTTTTTATTCGCTTATAAATAGAAATAAAATTACAAAGATAAAAAAAGGTGGAGCAGTATTGTTTTTTAGAGATGAAATTTTAGGGAGAGCTGAGAAACAAGTTATACTCAGAAAAAAATATCGTCCCTATGACCGTAAATATTAATTAAGGAGGAGTTAGTATGAAAAACACTATCTTAGTAACGGGTGGAGCAGGATTCATTGGAAGTCATCTAGTTCAAGAGTTGGTTAAAGAAAATACAGTTGTTGTAGTGGATAATTTAAGTACAGGCAAGCTTGAAAATTTACCAAATGAAGCCATTTTTTTGCAAGGGGATGTATGTAATATTCAAACTATCGAAACTTTGTTTGAACAATATACGTTTGACTATGTCTATCATCTAGCTGCGATTGCAAGTGTGGCGGAAACTGTCAATCGTCCAGTAGCTTCACATTATGTCAATACTGATAGCACTATCTTCTTGCTAGAAGCATGCCGAAATCAAGAGGAGCCAATTAAAAAATTTGTATTTGCATCATCGGCAGCCGTTTACGGAGCAGAGCCTACTTTACCTAAAACCGAAACATCGGCAATTGACCCGTTAACGCCGTATGGAATAGATAAATATAGTTCGGAAAAATATGTCATTTCTTATGGGAATTTATTTAATCTCAATGTTTCTGTTGCAAGATTCTTCAACGTATATGGTCCTAGACAAAATCCAAGTTCACCGTATTCAGGTGTATTATCTATTATCGCGAATACAGTAATGCAACTGAAAGAAGGAGTGAAAACAAATTTTAACATCTACGGAGATGGGGAACAAATTAGAGATTTTGTTTACGTAAAAGATGTTGTTCAAGGTTTGCGGCTTCTTGGGGAAACGGAGTGTAGCAACGGTGAAGTGTTTAATATTGCTTCTGGCGAAAAGTGGACATTAAATGAGGTTTTAACGGCATTTGAGAAATTAGTTCACGTTGAAATCCCAAGACAAAATTACCCTGCCCGAAATGGCGATATTAAGTATTCGTTTGCTGCAATTACGAAGATTAAAACCTTAGGGTATGTTCCTAGGTTTAGTATTGCGCAAGGCTTAGAAGCATATTTGAATGCTGAATTAAGTGTTTTAGTCTAATGAAGCAGAAATAATTAAAGCAATTAAAATGGAGGAGAAATTTTTGAAGAAACATATATATTTCCTTGATTCTTTAAGGGGAATAGCGGCAGTAACGGTGGTCTTAGCACATTTTGCAGAAACCTACAGTACAAATTCAATTTTAAAAGAATTATTCGAGCCGCTTGGAAGGAGTGCAGTAATTCTGTTCTTTGTTTTAAGCGGAATAGCGCTAAGTTTGAGCTTTGAGAAGATGAATGAGCTGAGATTTAGAACTTACTTCTCATATTTAGTCAAACGATTTTGCAGAATTTATATTCCGTTTTTTGTTATCATTTTGTGTGCGGAGGCTATTTTTGTAGTTCTTCAGCCAGAAGGTATTAGCGGTCTATCAACGTGGTTTAATACGGTTGGGAGCCAGTACAATGATGTGCATTCAGTGATTTCCAATTTATTGATGACAGGACAAGACGTGGATAAAATTGATCCTGTAATTTGGTCGCTAATTATTGAACTGCGAATTTCAATAATTTTTCCAGTGTTATATCTTTTAGTGAAGAAAAGCCATATTATTATATCAATAATGCTGCTTTTCGCCTCATTTTTTATAGGTTTAGCCCTTCTTATGCTATTAAATTCAAAATTATTAATTGGAACAACGGTATTTAATGTAGGATTCTTTATTGCCGGTATTCTACTAAGTTTACACTGGCAAGATATTGCAAGCTTTAACGCAAAAGTTAAAATCTTTCTTTTTAGCTTAGCGATGGTCCTTTATTTACATGTTAGTCTATTTAATTTATTAGGAATCGCGCAAAAACAAGCTATTTCTGACGTCATACTAGGGATTTCTTGCGTTATCATTCTCCTTCTTTGTTATCAAACGGAAAGAGCGCAAAATTTCTTAGAAAACAAGGCGTTTTTATGGCTAGGAAAAATATCGTTTAGTTTATACTTAGTGCATTGTGTCGTATTTATACCAGCCATATATATACTCTCTTATTTCGACATCTCGATATGGATGATACAAATTATTAGCATACCTTTTATTTTAGGTGCGTCAGCAATTTATTATCAGATTATCGAAAAGCAGTCCATTCGAATAGGACGTTACTTAAGCAATAATTTGAAATCAGGCAAGGAAGTTATCGAAAAAGCAGTATAAAATAATCCCCCCAAAAGTCTAGCTTTTGGGGGGATTATTTTGCGTAAGCGTCGCTTTTTTTATTGCATCAAATTATTCGTTGCGTCTTTTACAACAACGTCATGGGCGCCGCCTTCTACGATGGAAGTCGCCGAAACAAGCGTGATTTTCGCTTTTTGCTGAAGTTCGGGAATGTTTAGCGCGCCGCAATTGCACATGGTTGAACGTACTTTGTTCAAGCTGATTGCAACATTGTCTTTTAGCGAGCCGGCATACGGCACGTAGGAGTCAACGCCTTCTTCAAAGGACAATTTTTTGTCGCCACCCATGTCATAACGTTGCCAGTTGCGAGCGCGGTTAGCGCCTTCGCCCCAATATTCTTTCATGTAAGTGCCATTTAAATTGACTTTGTTTGTTGGACTTTCATCAAAGCGAGAGAAGTAGCGCCCTAGCATGATGAAGTCAGCGCCCATTGCGAGTGCAAGCGTCATGTGATAATCGTAAACGATGCCGCCGTCAGAACAAATTGGGATATAGATGCCCGTTTCCTCGAAATATTCATCGCGCGCTTTTGCTACATCGATTACTGCGGTTGCTTGACCGCGGCCAATACCTTTTTGTTCGCGCGTAATGCAGATGGAGCCCCCGCCCACGCCAACTTTAATGAAATCAGCGCCAGCTTCAGCAAGAAATCGGAAGCCGTCACGGTCAACAACATTTCCAGCACCCACTTTTACAGAATCGCCGTATTTTTCGCGGATAAAATCAAGTGTTAGTTTTTGCCACTCGGAGAAACCTTCCGAAGAATCGATACATAAAATGTCAGCACCTGCTTCTACTAGAGCGGGCACTCTTTCCTCATAGTCACGCGTATTAATCCCCGCACCGACAACATAACGCTTGTTTTCATCCAAAAGTTCAAGTGTGTTCTCTTTGTTTGAGTCATAATCTTTGCGGAAAACGAAGTAGGCGAGGTGATTCGTTTCGTCTACGAGTGGAAGGGCGTTCAGCTTGTTATCCCAAATGATGTTGTTTGCTTCTTTCAAACTCGTCGTGTGGCTTGCCGTAATGAGTTTTTCAAACGGCGTCATGAAATCGCGCACGAGCTCCGTTTTATCCATACGAGTCACGCGGTAATCGCGGCTTGTGACAACGCCTAAAAGCTTGCCATGTGCGGTGCCATCATCTGTAACGGCCATCGTGGAATGACCGCTTGCTTCTTTTAATTCCAAAACGTCCTGCAAAGTTTGGTCAGGGCGGATATTTGAATCACTAATAACAAAGCCCGCTTTATGATTTTTGACGCGCGAAACCATCCGAGCTTCGCTTTCAATCGACTGTGAGCCGTATATGAACGAGACGCCACCTTCTTTAGCGAGGGCAATCCCCATGTTGTCATCTGAAACAGCTTGCATGATAGCAGAAACGAGCGGAATATTCATCGTAATTGCAGACGTTTCCCCACGTTTGAATTTAACAATTGGAGTCTTCAAACTCACTTCTTTCGGCACGCACTCCTTAGAAGAATACCCGGGAACGAGCAAAAACTCACTAAACGTACGAGATGGTTCATTAAAATAAAATGCCAATGCGAACACTCCTTTAAATGATATTATAAAATACTTTAATTATTTCAAGAAGTGGGTGGAAAGTCAACGCCTAAAAACGATTTAATTAAAATGAAATGTTTTTAAGTGATTAATGCGACAGCCAATCTGTTTTGAATGCTTTTTGAAGCGCAACAAGAATCCGTTAAGAGCGAGCGGTTTAAGAAATTAATTATAAATTATCGACATCATATAAACCCTGCAAGGAAAATGTGCCTAAGGAAGTTCGGCTGGGCAGCATTTTAGTATATGTATCTTTAAGTGATATACACGAATAACTTTCAAAGATATGTTCCATAATGTCTTCATAACATGTGATATTTTTCAAGGACAATAAGTTTACTATTAATAAAGACAAATGGATAAAATTGTGCTATTGTATACTTGAGGGAAAATCGGACAGGAAGAAAGAGGGGATGATGAATGAACACTGTAGCAAGTGATGTAGGGCAAGCATCTGAAAAAGCCGCAGCCCTTCAACAAGCCGTTTCACTTCTTCAGGTGCAAGGAACCGTCACAAAAGACGAAGAAACGACTGTTGGTGGGAATGCTCAGGCTCACGAAGCGATTCAAGCAGAAAGAGAGGCAGTCTTCCAGATTGCGAGTGCTTTAAAAGAGGCAAGTGCGAATTTACAAAGTGTCGCAGAGGCATTCGCAGCGAAAGATGCGGAGGTTGGGGAAAATCTTTCGATGATTGGAGGCTCCGCTTCGTGAAAACGTGGACGGAGTGGCAACGAGAGGAAAATCAATTATTAGGAAAAGAAGAAGAAAATCAACAAAAAAGGAAAGCTGTGCAGTGCTTTCAAGAGGCATATACGACTCATTTTCAGCAAGGGCTCCGCTTTGTAGAAGATGTCAGCTGGCGCTACCGTAAAAATGATCGCGCCATTTTGCATAATCAGATGCAAGAACGTGTTTTTTCACTTTCTCAATCGATACAAGAGCAGTTAGCTATGACTGATGAGAAGTTTCTACAAGAGAAGAGAGAACTCGGAGAACGATTGAATGAAGTCGCCTGGGAGAAACGAAAGGCAAGCTTAGACGAACGGGAGGATAAAGTATGAGCGTTGATATGTATGTGTCGAAATCGAAAGCACAAGTGACAAGTACGAGTCAAGTTTGTCAACAACACTTGAAGGGGTATGAAGCTCTTCAACAAGCGATTAATCAGTTTACAGAAGATAGTCCATTATTAAAGGGGAAAGCATATGACTCAGCAAAAGCATTTTATAGTGCTGTATTATACCCTTTGGTTCAGGGGGGGATTTTGTTAACCGAGACCACAGAAAAAGCTGTACATCAATTTTCAGAGCGTTATCAAAGTGAAGTAGATAATGGGGATTTGAAGCAAGCGGAGCTGGAGGAACAAATCCGACAAGCGGATAGGCTAATCGACCAAGCGAATGCATTTCAAACACAAATTATACAATCTCAACTGCCTGAAGTGGATCAACGAACGCAATTAAATCTTAATTATGCATTGGTGGAGGCTTATCAAACCAATAAGAAAGAACTTGAAGAGAAGCTTCAAAAACTAATGGCTTTTCATGCAAATTCACCGCTTATCTTCTCGGAGATTGCGAGTTTAAAGCAGGCTATTGACAAAGGGATTGCCCAATCGAAAAACGCTTGGAATAGTTCCACTGGGACGTTTGATGTTCCATCTCAAGAAAAATTAATATGGGCTAAGTAAGATGATTGATAAAAAAGTAAAACAAAACAATGCTCAATTTTTGGAAAAAATGAGAAAAAAAGTACCAAATTTATCTGAAGCTGAGCAAACAAAATTATTTGTACTCGCTCAGACAAATCCAAATATGGAGGCGCCCCAAGAAATTATAGACTATTTCATGAAAGATGTTGACGAAATTCCAAAATCAATCACAGACAACCTTCCACAAGATTTATTTAATGCAAGTGTAGAGTCAAGTGGAAAAGCGTTTCAAAGCTTTGGTTTTCTGTTGACTAAAGTAACAGGGAAAATGGGACCAGGCGGAGCAGGTAATTTTGTTATGGTCAATCCCAATACGTCTTCCCTCACGACAAATTTAATTAAAACAGGGAGTACAGTGGCAAAAGTGGGGAAATATGGGCTTCCAGCTGTTGGTGGAATCATTGATGGTATTACACAAATCGCGCAAGGTGAAGATGTAGTTGATGCAGTTGTGAAATCTACGGTTCATGTGGGTATTGGTCTTGCTGGTGGAGAAGCAGGTGCAGCTATAGGTGCTGCGATAGGGACAGCGATTCCGATACCAATAGTTGGAACGGTAGTAGGTGGAGTTTTGGGATTTGCGGTAGGCGTTGGAATTACAGCAGTAGGGAACTATGTTTTTGATAAGATTTATGATAAAAAAGATGATATTATTAGGGGCGCAAAAAAAGTTGTGGAGGATGTCAGTGAAACAACTAGAAAAGTAGGGGAAAGTATAGAAAAAGGAGTTAAAAGTATTGGCGATAAAATTGGCAATGCAGCTTCAGGTTTTATGAATGGCTTAGGAAGTGTTTTTGGCTAAGAAAGGATAGAAAAGATGAAATCACCATGGATTCCAGTATTTTATGATAAAAACGAAAATAAAAATTATTTTTATAATGTAGATGCTAAGAAAATCATTGAAGGGAAGTATTCTACTCAAAATACAGTTGTTACATTACTTTCTGGAACTGTTGGAGTTGTTTTGTATGCGCTTTTTGGGTCATTTATCATAAACATGCCAACAAATTATTTAGTAGGTTTGAGCATTCTACTAGGTATCATTATCAGTGTGTTACTGATTATTTTGATTGATTGTTTTAGTAAGAAAAGAGTCTTTGGGACTCCAATATCCATAGAAAAAGCAGCCTTTTACTTTGAAGAAGGTGAAAAGCAACTTAAAAAAAATCTTAGACTAGGGTTTTGGACTCTTTTGTTGGCTGTAGGGAGCAGCATCGTGCTCTACTTTTCAGATGGAGAGGCAATTTTATTTTTTGCTACAGCTCTTTTTTGGATGTTACCTATTCCGCTGTTTATTTTACAGAGACCCTTCAAAAGAAAAAAAATGTATGCTCTATATAAAAGAAATCAATTACCAATAGAGAAGGGAGAATTTTAAATGGACGAATTGTTACCACTAGGTTCTGTTGTACGTTTGAAAAATGGAAAACAGCAACTCTTAATTATTAGTCGTTTTGCATTATACAATAATCAAGGGATGATAGGCTATTTTGAATATAGCGGATGTCTGTACCCTAATGGACAAACTGATCAAACTTCCTATTTTTTTAATCAAGAGGATATTGAGGAAATTTATTTTACTGGTTATGTCAATGAAGCGGAAATAGCTTTTCGTAAAAAAGTAGATGAAGAGCTAAAAAGAATAGCTTATCCACGGTTTGAACTCATTACGACAGAGAATGAATCACGGACAAACTCTAGAGATTTAATATAGAAGAGTCTGGAACATAATTAAAAAAGAACCGTAAATCAAGCGAAATCCAGTTATTAACATGGATTTACATCCTGATTTTGGTTCTTTTATTTTCATATTTACTTTTGTCCCAGCCGCTTTTAATTCGCCAACTTCACAAATTTATAACTATACGGTGACCCAAAAGCGTGTTTTTGAACGCCAGTTATGTTTTTATTTTGCAGAACTGCCGTTTGATGTTGATAAAGCGGAAGGATTGCTGCATCTTCATCTAATAACACTTTCTCCGAAGCCACAAAGGCATTCCAACGCTTTAACGGCGCATTGGCTAGTTCAGCATCTGTTGACCGGACAAGCTTATCATATTTTTCGCTATGATAGCTCATTGAATTATTGTAGTAATCCGATAAAAATAAACTGCTATACGTCCACGGGTCTTTAAAATCTGGCATCCAAGCAGCTAAAGATAAATCATAATCGCCTGTGCGCGTTAGTTCTGATGCGGCTTTGGCTGGCATCGTTTTAATTTGAATGGTAAGACCAGGTAGGCCTGTTTCAAACTGATTTTTTAAGAAAGCAAAGAGGTTTTTTGTCGTATCTTGGTCATCACCAAGCAGTTCAAGCGTGATTTTATTCGTGCCAAGTTCAGCTTGTGCTTTTTTAAAATAGCTTTTCGCACTTGCTAAATTATAAACTAAATGGTCACCACTATCCGTTCTAAAATCAGCGCCCGTTTCAGGATTTTGGACAAAATCTTTTGGCATCAATCCGTTTGCGGGAAATGAGCCGTCTCCGAGGACATCATTTGTGAGCAGTTCCTTGTCTACAGCAAGATTAAGCGCGTGCCGTAAATTATTATTCGCAAGTGGAGTCGCTTTGCCCCCGCGTTTCTGGTTGATTTTCAAATAGCTAATCAGCGCATCTTTTTCGCTAACAAAATCATCGCGATTTTTAAATTGCTTAGCATACTCACCCGAAAGCGGTGCGCGATCAGCGCTGTTTGTTTCATACAAGTTTACCCCCGCATTAATATCTTTTGCTACATTCACGCCGATTTCATCAATTGCCACATTTTTTTTGTCCCAATAATGCTTATTTTTCGCATAAGTCCAGCTTTTGCTCGTATTTCCGCTCCACTCCTTCATTATGAAAGGCCCGTTGTAGAGCGTGTGCGCCGCATCAGTTCCGTATTTATCACCTGCTTTTTCAACAAAAGCTTCTTTTTGGGGAAAAAATGTCTCAAAAGAAAGCAGTGAAATAAAATATGGAACCGGCTTTTTAAGTTTTATTTGCAAAGTGTGATCGTCCACCGCTTTCGCTGCCAGTTCTGTTGGCGCAAGCTTCCCGTCATTTATCTCTGTCGCGTTTAGTACCGAGTCCTTAAAAAGCGCCGCATACCCTGGAGCCGTTTTTGGATCGACTGCGCGCCGCCACGCATAAACAAAATCGTGAGCCGTAACTTTTGAGCCATCCGACCATTTCGCGTTGTCTTTTAATTTTATCGTATAAGTCATGTGGTCATCGCTAATTTCTGGCATTTCAGCCGCCACGCCTGGTACAAAATTGTCTTTTTCATCTAACGTATATAACCCTTCAAAAACTTGGTTTTGTGCAGTGAAACTCGTGAAATCCTCTTCGTTTGTTGTATTTAAAGTTAGAAGTTCGCTTGTTTCAATAAAACTAACTTTTTTAGTCGCCGCCTCATTAGCAGAACTATTTCCACAAGCTGCAAGCACCAAAAATGATAAAATCGAAAATATAGCAATCCCTTTTTTTATGCGAATCATGCGAAACCCTCCTATTTTCATATGGTTTATTAATTATAAGTATTCCGACAAGATAAGTCAACATTATGTTTTTTTGTAAGAACATACATTCTATGGTATTCTGTAATAGAATGGGGGGTGAACGTGATTGCGACCGTAAAGATATCAGTTCGAAAGCTTGTTGAATTTTTGCTGAAATCAGGGAGCATTGATAGCCGCGGGATAGACCCTTATCGTGCGCAACTTGGAACGAAAATACATCAAGAGCTACAAAATAAAGCGGGTGAAAGTTATCAAAAAGAAGTACCGCTTCAAGTTGAATATGTGTATCAAGATATTCTCTTTCAAGTCGATGGGCGAGCTGACGGGATTATAGAGGAAAAAACGATTGATGAAATTAAGTCCACCTATACGCCTTTTGGAAAAATCGAAGGAGAAGGTGAGGAAGTTCACTGGGCACAGTTAATTTGCTATGGTTATTTTTATGCGAAACAAGAAGGAAAAGAAAATCTCACTTTGCAATTAACCTACTATCATATAGAAGAAGAGCGCGTGACGCGTTTTGAACGCAAAATGAGCTTTGATGAAATGGAAGCCTTTTTTAATGCTTTAGTTGCTGATTATGCGGTTTGGGCGAAACTTCGCCTTGATTTTGAGGCTAAAAGAAATGACTCCTTGCAAAAACTTCAATTTCCGTTTGGAAAATATCGTAAAGGTCAGCGTGAGCTTTCCATTGCGGTTTACCGAACGATTAGTAATCAAGATAAATTGTTTTGTGAAGCCCCAACAGGAATTGGTAAAACCATTTCAACTATTTTTCCAACTTTAAAAGCAATGGGCGAGAAAAAAATTGATAAAATTTTTTATTTAACAGCTAAAACGATTACAAGACAAGTAGCTGAAGACGCGGTGGAAGGATTAAGAAGACAAGAAATAAATTTACGCGCGCTAACAATCACTGCAAAAGATAAAATTTGCTTTTTAGATGAGCGTCGCTGTGAACCAGACTTTTGCCAATACGCAAATGGCTACTATAACCGCATAAATGATGCCTTGATGGACCTTATACGAAATGAACAAACTATTTCCCGGGAAATAGTCGAAAAATATGGACGGAAGTATGTTGTTTGTCCATTTGAATTATCCTTAGATGTGGCTATCTTTTGTGATATGATTATTTGTGATTACAACTACCTTTTTGATCCAACAGTCTATTTAAAACGTTTTTTCTTAGAAAACAAAGAAAACTATGCATTTTTGATTGATGAAGCCCATAATTTAGTTGAACGCGCAAAAGCCATGTATTCAGCTGAGCTCGCTAAACAACAGGTTTTAAATATAAAAAAAAGTTTATCCAAGTCAGATAAAGCTATATATAAGGTGGTAAACGAATTAAATCGAGATTTTATTCAGTTTCGAAAACGATGTGACGAGAAAAAGCACATTTTTATTCAGAAAGAACCCGTAGCAGAGTTTAACGAACACGTCAGTCAGTTTGTTGAAGTTGCTAAAGAATGGCTAGCTGTGAACGCAGATGCAAAAAATCATAGCGAAGTGTTAGAATTGTTTTTTGAAGCGACTCATTATATGAAAATGACGGAATTTTATGCAGAAAATTACAACACACTGATTGAAACAGGTCGAGACACTCGAATAAAGCAAATTTGTATTGACCCTGCAGAAATTTTACGTAAGAAAATGGATTTAGGTGTTGCTAGCATTTTGTTTTCAGGAACGCTAAATCCGTTAGGTTACTACAGCGACGTACTTGGCGGAGAAGAAGATACGAGCAAATTGACATTCCCATCTCCTTTTTCCGAAAAAAAGTTGAAAATTATTTGCCCGACATTTATTAGCACGCGTTATCACGAGCGGGCGTCTAGCTATGAGCGGATTGTTGATTGCATCGAAACGCTTCGGAAGACGAAAACGGGAAATTATATCATGTTTTTCCCTTCCTATGTTTACATGGAGGCTGTTTATGAAAAATATATCAGCCGTTTTCCTAAAGTTTCAGTTGTTAAACAAGCCGCCAATATGACTGAAATTGAGCGAGAAAGCTTTTTAGTAGAGTTTCAGGAACGGGGCGAAATGCTGGGATTTGCGATTTTAGGTGGAATATTTTCAGAAGGCGTTGATTTAAAAGGGGCGCGTTTAATTGGAGTCGGTGTCGTCGGAGTTGGCCTCGCGCAACCATCTGAAGAGCAAAATCTCGTGCGTGACTACTACCAAATGAAGAGAAATCAAGGTTTTCGCTATGCCTATCAAATCCCTGGATTAAATAAAGTCCTTCAAGCGGCTGGGCGTGTAATTAGAAGTGACACCGACCAAGGCGTGGTGCTCTTGCTTGATGACCGCTTTCAAGAAATCAGGTATTTGAGGGAGTTACCAGCCCACTGGCAGAACATATATTTCGCTATGAATCAAAATCAATTGGAAAATGAACTAATCCATTTTTGGAAAAAACAGGAGGAAAATCATGATTAAATTAGTTGCCATCGACATTGATGGAACACTTCTAAATGACAAGCATGAAATCACAGCTGGCGTTAAAAATGCCATTTTAGCCTTGCGCGAAAAAAATGTAAAAGTAGTTTTATGTACGGGTCGTCCACTTTCAGGAATTGAAAAAAGTTTAAAAGAACTTGATTTATTTCATTCAGAAGATGTTGCAATCACGATGAACGGTGCGGTTACGCTAACAACAAAAACACGTGAAGTCATTGTGGAGACGGCGCTTAAAAAAGAAGATTTACAGCGTATTTTTGATTTTTGTAAGCCATTTAAAGCGCACGTCACTTATTTTGATACGAAAAATATGTATGTGCCACATGAAGAGATTTCCATTTTAACTTGCCAAGATTCGCTGCTTCTAAATACAGCACTTTACTATCAGCCCGTTGAAAACTCGGCAGATGATATTCAAATTCCTAAAATTATGTTGCTGGATGAACCTCAAAAAATCGTTGAGGTTATGCAAAATTTATCAGATGAGTTGAAAAATGATTATTATATCGTACGTAGCGTCCCGTACAACCTTGAATTTCTTCATAAAGATGTTAGTAAAGGAGAGGCGTTAAAAAATCTTTCGTCTAAACTTGGGATAGATGCGAGTGAGGTTTTATGTTTAGGCGATGCTGAAAATGATATTTCGATGATGGAATTTGCGGGAACTGCCATTGCAATGGGGAATGCCACGCCATACGTCAAACAATTAGCCACTTTTGTTACAAAAACCAATAATGAAGACGGCGTTCGATATGCATTAGAAAAATTCATTTTTTAATAAAGTAAAAATCACGGGCTAGTGCTCCGTGATTTTAAACTTTATCTTTTAAAACTTCTTTAAGCGAATGATAGGCGGGAATATTAACATTTTGATTGAGCTGTATCATTTGTTGTGCCATTTTGGGCGTGATACCAGATAAGACTAGTTCGATGCCAAGTAGTTTTAAAACGCTAGCTAGATTAAATAGCATTTTAACAAGCGTCATTTCAAAGGTAGTTATGGCAGATAAATCGATACATAAATATTCCACATTCATTTGGCTACAACGTGTTGTTGCAGTTTCCATAAGCTGTTCGGCACGGTCGTGATCAACACGGCCAACTAAAGGTAAGATGGCGATAGAATCGGTGATGGAAATAATGGGCGTGCTAATTTCTGCAATTAAATTTTGTTGTGCATTAAGGTTTTGCATAATTTGTGTGAAATATAAATCGGCGAATTGTTCGTTGATGACATCAAAGGCGTAGTTTATAGAATGAATGGCTTCTGAGTATTGCTTTTTTGAAATTGAATCGGTGGCAATCGCGAATGTTCCTGTCCATTTTAAAAATTGGTAGCGCAGTTTATCCAAAGTCATGAGTACTTCAGGTAGTGGCACTTCATTTTCCATGCGACGTTTGTACATGTGGTCGAGCCATTTTGCGAGTGAGTTTTTAAACTTTTTTTCATCTGGGTTAAAAAAATCAATAATCAAACTCGCGGTTTGTTTGCTATCTGCGCGTAATTCTTCTTTGTATAGCGGCGCGTACACGAAACTTGTATATGGCTTTTTCATGGAGTAGATGGAATCAAGCCAGTCCGAAATCATATCAGATGTACGTGCGCGCAAAAAATCAGCAATATTTTTTGGTGATTCTTGCATGTGTATGCCCCCTTTGCATATATCCGCTGTTCTTCTTCATTCTATTCCGAAAACGCCTACTTGTCTATCATAAGTGATGTAAACCTAACTTTTTTCAAGAAAACAAAAAAATTACACGAAATTTTGACTGTCATGTTATAATAGGAAAGAATGAACTTGAAAGGGAGATTTTTGTGGGACTACAAGATGAATTACGTACTTTGCAGCCTGTTGTTATGGATCTTTTTACGCAATCAGTAGCCTCTAATCGCTTATCGCATGGCTATTTGTTTGCTGGGGCAAAAGGTACTGGAAAAAAACAAATGGCGCTTTGGCTTGCAAAAAGTTTGTTTTGCTTAGAGCAGACAAACGAGTCGCTTGTTTGCGGGAAATGTGTTAATTGTACCCGAATCGAAAATCACAACCATCCAGATGTTCATTTTTTAGAACCTGACGGACTTAGCATTAAAATTGACCAAGTGCGTGAGCTAAAAATGGAGCTCACAAAACGTGGTATGGAATCTGATAAGAAAGTGCTCATTATTGAAGAAGCTGATAAAATGACACTTCAAGCGGCGAATAGTCTTCTTAAATTTATTGAAGAACCTGAGCCGGGGATGTTGCTTTTATTTTTAACGGAAAACCAAGGTCAGATTTTACCAACTATATCTTCACGTTTGCAGCCCGTCCAATTTAAAGAATTAAACTTCAACCAGCTTGTAGAACGGCTTGTTGTTGCGGGGATTGCAGAACAGAAAGCACGAATATACGCAAGTTTAACTGGAAGTATCGAAGAAGCGATGCATTTTGAAGAAGATGAATTTTTCGCAGATGCAAGAGCTGCCGCTGTAAAATTATATGAGGGCTTATATCATTCAGGGCCTAATCCACTTATTTTTATTCAGGAAACATGGATGCCGTTATTTAAGGAAAAAGAGAATCTTAAAACGGGGCTAGATTTATTCATGCTTCTGCTCCGAGATGTGCTACATATTGCGCTTTCTTCGGAATATCAACCCATTTGCGTGGGACAAAAAGACATGCTAAAAAATGATGCACTTAAATTTTCACTAACGAAAATTACCGGTGACATCGAACTTATTTTAAGTGCTAAAACAAAACTGGATTCAAATATGAGTCCACAACTTTTGATGGAGCAACTTGTATTGAAAGTTCAGGGAGGTCATCCAATTGATTAAAATTGTAGGTGTCAGATTTAAAGACGCTGGTAAAATATACTATTTTTCGCCTGGTGATTTAGAAATCAAGGAAGGGCAAGGAGTCATCGTCGAAAATGCGCAAGGAATTGAATTCGGACACGCTGTCATCGAGCCTAGACTTGTCGATGAGGAAGATGTCGTTTTGCCGCTTAAAAATGTTGTGCGAATCGCAACAAAAGCGGACTACAAATGTGTAGCAGAAAACCATGAATCGTGTAGCGAGGCATTCGGTCTTT
The DNA here is from genome assembly GCF_963575625.1 of Listeria tempestatis. Taxonomy (NCBI): domain Bacteria; kingdom Bacillati; phylum Bacillota; class Bacilli; order Caryophanales; family Listeriaceae; genus Listeria; species Listeria tempestatis. The sequence continues at coordinate 41,596 of NZ_CAUYTK010000005.1, read as the reverse complement.
GCTCGGAAAAAATTAAGGAACACGAAATTGATATGAACTTAGTTGACGTTGATTATACGTTTGACCGAAATAAAATTATTTTTTATTTCACAGCAGAAGGTCGAGTCGATTTCCGTGAACTCGTGAAAGATTTAGCTTCTGTATTTAGAACGCGCATTGAGTTACGCCAAATTGGTGTGCGCGATGAAGCAAAATTGCTTGGCGGGATTGGCCCTTGTGGACGCATGCTTTGCTGTTCCACCTTTCTAGGTGATTTTGAGCCCGTATCAATTAAAATGGCAAAAGATCAAAATTTATCACTTAACCCTACAAAAATCTCAGGGCTATGTGGACGATTAATGTGTTGTTTGAAATATGAAAATGATGAATATGAAGTTGCAAAACGAGAAATGCCAGATGTCGGAACGGTCATCACAACACCAGAAGGAACTGAAGCGAAGGTAACAGGCATTAACTTGTTACAGCGTCTTTTACAGGTGCGCATGCCAGAAGAAGAAACGATTCTTGAATACGCACTAGATGAAATCCGTCCGTTTAACTCATTTCTAGCAAAGTCTTGAGGTGGAAATAATGGAAAAAAAAGCACTTTTTGATTCAGTAAGCAACATGGAAGAACAAATTGGCGAACTTTATCAACAGCTTGGCGAACTAAAAACAAGCCTAGCCCAAATGATAGAAGAAAATAACCGCCTAGAATTCGAAAATGATCTTTTGCGAAAACGTCAAGGTGAGTCGAGCGGAAAACTACAAGACTCACACGAAAAAGGAATTATGGCAAAAGAACGTAAAGAAGCGATGCAACAAATGATTGAACAAAATGCAGGGCACGAAAACCTAGTGAAACTCTATAAAGAAGGGTTCCACGTCTGCAATGTTCACTTTGGTAGCCCGCGAGGAAATGATGAAGATTGCTTATTTTGTCTTTCATTGTTAAATAAAAAGTAAACACGGCCTTTCTCTCGGAAAACGGGGAGAGGTCTTTTCTAAGGAGATGAAACGATTGTTAAGAGATGACGAACGACTTGATTATTTACTTGCTGAAGAAATGCGAATTATCCAAAGCCCATCCGTCTTTTCATTTTCTCTTGACGCCGTTTTACTAGCCCATTTTACATATATTCCACGCAAAAAAGGCGATATTGTTGACCTTTGTAGTGGCAACGGTATTATTCCGCTCCTTTTAAGTAAGCACACAGAAGTACCCATCACAGCTGTTGAAATTCAACCGCGGCTAGCCGATATGGCACGTCGAAGCGTTTCATATAATCGTTTAGCTGACCAAATTACGATTTTAGAGGCTGACTTGCGTGAGGTTACAAAAACTCTTGGTAAGGAAAAACATCAAATTGTGACATGTAATCCGCCGTATTTTAACACGCCCCCGTCTAGTAAGGTAAACGCCAACGAACATTACAAAATTGCGCGTCATGAAGTCATGTGCACCCTTAGAGACACTATCCAAGTGAGTGCAGAGCTTTTGCGCCAAGGCGGCAAAGCTAGTTTTGTTCACCGCCCCGAACGCCTCGTTGAAATAGTGGATTTTATGCGGGAATATCGCCTAGAACCGAAGCGCGTGCAATTTGTTCATCCGCATTTGGACCGCGATGCGAATATGGTTCTTGTTGAAGGGATAAAGGACGCGAAATCTGGCGTGCGCTATTTGCCGCCCATTTTTGTGCACGAGAAAAACGGCGATTACACCCCGCTTTTAAAGGAGATTTTATATGGCGAAGGCAAGTGAACATTTTTTCTACGTACTAAAATGTAATGATGACACGTTTTATGGCGGCTATACGACTGATGTTTTGCGCCGCGAAGCCGAACATAATGCTGGCATTCGTTGTAAATACACCAAAACAAGGCGCCCCGTCAAAGTCATTCACACGGAGAAATTTTTAACCAGAAGTGAGGCTACTAAAGCGGAAGCCGCGTTTAAAAAATTGTCGCGGAAGCAAAAGGAAATTTATTTGAAGGAGGGGGAAACGGATGAAATCACAGAAAAGTTTTGAGCGGGAGAGCGGCGCGCTTTATTTGGTGCCAACGCCAATTGGGAACTTGGAGGATATGACTTTTCGTGCGGTTCGCATGCTAAAAGAAGCCGATTTAATTGCCGCTGAAGATACGCGAAATACGATTAAGCTCCTTAACCATTTTGACATCCACACAAAAATGGTGAGCTACCACCAATATAGTGAGCTAAATCGCCAAAATGAACTAGTTGCCCAAATTGCATCCGGCATGAAAATCGCGCTCGTGAGTGACGCCGGAATGCCATCAATTTCCGATCCCGGTCACGAACTTGTTAAGGCGTGCCTTGCCGAAAGTTTAACCGTCATTCCGCTCCCCGGAGCAAATGCTGCTTTAACCGCGCTAATCGCATCAGGCCTTGCCCCGCAACCATTTTATTTTTACGGTTTCCTGCCAAGGCAAAATAAAGAACGAAAAGAAGCGCTCATGGAACTAGCAGAACGCATGGAAACATGGATTTTATACGAATCGCCTCACCGCCTCAAAGAAACGCTCAAAGGAATATTAAAAGCCACTGGTGAATCGCGCAAAATCACGCTCTGCAGAGAACTCACAAAACGCTACGAAGAATTTCTCCGCGGCACCGTGCTAGAAGCTCTCTCTTGGGCTGAAAACGAGAATGTCCGCGGCGAATTTTGTTTAATCATTGAAGGAAATGAAAATCCTACGCCAGCAAACGTCGCCTGGTGGAGCGATTTAACCATTAAAGCGCATGTTGAAAGTGTGATGACAGAACAGAACTTATCTTCCAAAGAAGCCATTAAAGTGGTCATGAAAGAACGCGAATTACCAAAACGTGAAGTATACGGAGCATACCATGAGCTAGATAAAAAAAGTGAGTGAGGTGAAGTTACGAATGGACAATCTCATTCCAAAACATAAAAATGATTTTTCGGCAATAAATGCTCTAAAAAAATTAGATGATGCGCAATTTAAAGAAATTGGAATGCCCATTTTAGAATGGCTGCAAGATGTAAACTGGCCGATTTCAAAAGAAATTCTGGACCTTGTCGTGAAACATCAAAGCGTTATGACAGACCCCATTTTGACGGTCTTAGACGGCAGTGATGAATGGTGGAAATATAGCATCATAACGCTTGTACTTCCTAAGCTGGAAAAAGAAACAATTCAAGCGCTGTTACCAAAATTGTACGCCATGAGCGAAGAACCAACTACAGATGAAAAGGAAATTGAGGTTTTTCAGGAAGTGCGTGACTTTTTATATGATCAAGGTTATTTGAAAATGGAAAAAGAAGTCTCAGAATTAATTTTTAAGCTCTGGAACGAAAGAAGACTCCCGTATATTGATGGCTTGTTGCTCCAAGATGGGAAATATTTTGCTAATATTCGGCGTCTAGAAAAGCTGGAAAATACGCATCTCCTCTATTCTTATTTGCCAAACATAGAAAAATACCAAGATTTTTTTGGTGAAATCGATATTTTCAAAACAGTGAATGAGGGGAAATATACGGTATATTGCGGCGATGCAAGCCACGGCAGTTTCGGCTATATTCTTGTTTTGGATGAAAATAAAGAATTTAATTGGCTTCTATTCGATGACATCAACCCAATTGTTGATATAAGAGTGGAAGATGGGAACATATATGGCATAAACAATTGCGACGAAGTCTTTATTCTCCCTCTCAAAAACCCTGCGAACTATAAAATTGTATCTCCAAATTAAACAACCAGTAAGTCAAGCGGCTCATTTGAAGCTTAACTTACTGGTTGTTTTTTATGTGTTTAAGATTCGTGAAGTGCGGTCTGGAAGGCGTTTTTTGCCGTATTTTTCGTTTGAATCACAAGTTTTTCGACATCGCTTTCCAAATAAATAACTTCAATGACTTTTCCTGGTTGAACCTGGTCGAGTGCTTCATTAAACACCGTTTTTTCAACAGTGATGCTTTTTTTACTGTCATCTTTTAGTGTAACTTCAAGATCTAGTGAAACATCAACTTTAGCTGCTGACATGCTGTTTAGTGGGCGCATCCCAATTACGGTGGCATAACTTCTAACTCCCTCTCTGCCAATTTTAACTGCTTCAGCATCCATAAACCCTTGTTTTATCCCAAATTCTTCAAATAAGCTTTGCATTTCATTTTGCGAGAGCGTAGGATCCCCGTTTTTTGGAAGTCCAACTTTTTGCGCATCGTTCGTGACAACAGGGATTGTAGCGCCGATTTGGAACGCGGATAATTGTGTGAGAGGGACAATTGTTGTCACTTCCCCTTGGAAATTCTCTCCAGAACTTTTAATAACGTCCAGCTGAATGGTAACTTGGGGTTGTTCATTCACATAAGTACCAGTTTGTGTGATATTACGAATAATCCCTAAAGCAGCCTCCCCGTTTTTCACCCTCGTGCTACTGAGTCCGAAAACGGAAAGAAGCATAGAACAAACTATTAGCGCTACTCCGCCGTAGATTCCAATTCTAAACAAAGAACTATCAATTGCGGTGCTTAAATCGCTGCTACTTAGTAAGAAGATATAAATCATGGTTCCAATAATTGATAATGTTCCAAGTGCTGATAATAATCGAGATAATTTTTTCATTTTTTTCTCCTAACTTTCTTTTAATAGATAAACAATTTTTTTATACATATCTGAAGACTTTTTGTACTGCCTTTTTTTCTCGGCGCAAATACCAAGCGTTTCATAAAGTGGAACTAAGCGCTCGATAATTGGGTTGGCCTCAAAATACGTAACAGCTGTCTCTGCTTCTTGCTCAGCTGTTTGATAGTCGCCATTTGTAATCGCAAGCATAGCTTTATAAAAACGTAACGCATAACGTTGATCGCGATTTTTAGGTGACTTTTCGATGTCTTCGATTAACAGAGCTAGCTGGTCAAATTGTTTCCCAAGTAAAGCAATATCTGCCTTGTAGATTTTTATTAAAGTAAAAAAAGCATCTTGGACTTCTGAAGACTGTTGTAAAAATGCATTAAAACGGTCACTTTCAGCTTCAGCCTCAACTAACTTTTTTGCTTTAATAAGCATGACAATTCGATTGTTAAAAATAGTAATGAGGTAGCTTCCCTTTACCTGAGTGTCCAAATGAACTATATTTTCTTCGGCTTTTGATAAACAAATAAGAGCCTCATCCAAAAAACCTAGATAAAAATAATAGCTACTTTGTAAAACATAAAAACTTGGGAGATGATGGTTTAAATTCTTTAGCTGGATTTGTTGGATCGCTTCATCTAAACTTTTCTTCGCTACTTCGAATTTTCCAAGAGTAAGTAAAATTTCCACTTCTATTTTTTTCACAGCAAGAAAAGGTTCAACGTCCTCAGCGAGTAATGGAAGAAGCAAAATACAATATTGATAAGCAAGTTCAAAATCATTTTTAGATTTAAAAACCTGGATTTTATAAAAATAAAACGCTTTTTTTAATGGACTTGGAAGTTCTTTAATTTTATCGTCCGAAAACGCCTTTAAATAAAAGTTCAGGTAGTCTTTATGCAAAGAAGCGTAATTTTTATGGTCCTCTATTGACTGATAATAACAGGCAGACATGAGTCTAGAAGTCAATTCAATCACAAATGAATTTGAATAATTCGGCAATGTTGTGACATATGTTTTGTCAACATCTATTGAAACAATCATCTGGTTCACAATATCATTTGCGCCTTTTAAGATATGGTTAGAAACATCTTCGGCTTTTAACAGATAATCGGCAGTTACCCCAAGCTTTAGAGCGAATTTAGATGCTAAATCTTCAGCGAGAATATAGCGTCCTTTTAAAATGTTTGAAAAATGAGGCAGGGTGATCAGTCCGCTCACAAGTTCCTTTCTCGACATCCCCTTTTTTTCGAGTAAAAAATTAATTCTTTCTTTAAGCATTTTCCCCCTCCTTGTTAAGTCATTTGATTGTCATAGGTATACTTTAGCACAATAGAAACCACAAATATAGTTGGTAAAGGCAATGCAAAAAAAAAAGTCGTTTCAGGCGATGAAGGATATATTTTTAAACTTTGTTTTGTAACAATGTATAGATTAAGACAAATTTTTGCCATTAAAGTAGTGTTTAATTCGATTAGAACTGTAAAGAATAAGAGGAAAACCTTTAAATAATACACTAATAATTCCTAGCTTATAGCGTATTAATACGCAATACACTAAAGCTAGAATCAGTTTTTAGCTGTGATAAAAAGCGGTATACAATGTGGTTCGCTTTGATACACTATAATTGGCACAAAACTTGCTTTATATTAACTGGATGCTCTTCGTTAAAAAGGAGTGCATTTAAGAATATTAAAATAGACAGAAACGAAAACACATATTCAACCCACTTAGACATTAAATTGTCTATTTTAAACAAAATATTTCACTTAGGAGGTAAAAGAATGGTAGGAATTATCCTTGCAACCCACGGAGAATTTGCTTCTGGCGTCTTGCAATCTGGTACGATGATTTTTGGAGAACAAGAAAATGTTCAAGCAATTACGCTCATGCCAAATGAAGGTCCAGATGACGTAAGAGCAAAAATGGAAGCTGCGATTGCAACGTTTGATAACCAAGATCAAGTATTAATTTTAGTTGATCTTTGGGGAGGCACTCCGTTTAATCAAGCAAATAACTTGTTTGAAGCACATGCTGATTCGTGGGCAATTGTAGCCGGTCTTAACTTGCCGATGCTTATCGAAGCCTTTGCATCACGCTTTACAATGGAATCTGCGCAAGAAATTGCAGCACATATTATTGGGAGCGGTAAAGAAGGAATTCGTGTGAAACCAGAAGAATTAGAACCTGCAGAAGCTGCACCTGTGGATACGGCAGAACAAACAGGAGGACAAATGGCACCGGGAACAGTTGTTGGTGATGGGAAAATAAAATTTGTTTTAGCTCGTGTAGACTCTCGTTTATTACACGGACAAGTGGCGACAGCTTGGACAAAATCAACCCAACCAAATCGCATTATTGTTGTGTCGGATGCGGTTTCAAAAGACGACCTTCGTAAAAAATTAATCGAGCAAGCGGCACCGCCAGGCGTTAAGGCGAACGTTATTCCGGTAGATAAAATGATTGAAGTTGCAAAAGATACTCGTTTTGGAAATACAAAAGCACTTTTATTATTTGAAAATCCAGAAGATGTATTACGAGCTGTTGAAGGCGGAGTAGACATCGAGGAAGTAAATGTTGGCTCTATGGCACACTCTGTTGGAAAAGTTGTGGTAAGTAAAGTGCTTTCAATGGGACCAGAAGATGTGGAAGCATTTGATAAGCTAAAAGAAAAAGGTATTAAATTCGATGTTCGTAAAGTTCCAAACGATTCTAGTGCGAACATGGATGAAATTATTAAAAAAGCAAAAGCAGAATTAAAAGGGTAATCGAATAAATTCAAAAATAGGAGGTACGTTATGACTATTATATCAATGATTTTAGTAATAATCGTTGCATTTATAGCGGGTATTGAAGGGATTTTGGATGAATTTCAATTTCATCAACCTTTAGTAGCGTGTACATTAATTGGTTTAGTAACAGGAAACTTAACTGCCTGCATTATCCTCGGCGGTACACTTCAAATGATCGCACTTGGATGGGCAAATATCGGAGCAGCGGTTGCACCGGATGCAGCACTTGCGTCAGTAGCATCAGCAATTATTTTAGTTTTAGGTGGACAAGGTGTAGCAGGTATTCCGTCCGCAATCGCAATTGCTATTCCACTTGCGGTAGCAGGTCTTTTCTTAACAATGATCGTTCGTACTTTAGCAGTACCAATTGTTCATATGATGGATAGAGCGGCTGAAAAGGGACATATGAGGCAGGTTGAATGGCTCCATGTATCGGCAATCTGTATGCAAGGTCTACGTATCGCAATTCCAGCAGCAGCGCTTTTATTCATTCCAGCTGCTACTGTACAAAATTTCCTAGAATCAATGCCAGCTTGGTTAACAGATGGTATGGCAATTGGTGGGGGAATGGTCGTTGCCGTTGGTTATGCACTTGTAATCAATATGATGGCAACGAAAGAAGTATGGCCATTCTTTGTTATCGGTTTTGTTGTTGCAGCAATTTCCGAGTTAACGCTAATCGCTCTAGGAGCATTAGGTGTTGCATTAGCACTTATTTACCTACAACTTTCTAAAATGAGTGGTGGTAACTCTAACGGCGGAGGCAAAGGGAATTCGAGTGATCCGCTCGGGGATATATTAAACGACTATTAAACCTAAAAAAGGAGGAGAATAAAAAATGGCTGAAAAAGTTGAATTAACGAAACGAGACCGCCTGAAAGTAGCATGGCGCTCTACGTTTATTCAAGGTTCTTGGAACTATGAACGTATGCAAAATGGTGGCTGGGTATTCTCAATGCTTCCAGCGATTAAAAAATTATATAAATCTAAAGATGACCGTTCTGAAGCAATGAAACGTCACTTAGAATTCTTTAACACGCATCCATATATCGCTTCGCCAATTCTTGGGGTAACTCTTGCGCTAGAAGAAGAACGTGCGAACGGAGCAGAAGTTGATGATGTTGCCATTCAAGGGGTAAAAGTTGGTATGATGGGACCACTTGCTGGTGTTGGTGACCCAGTATTCTGGTTCACATTACGTCCAATGTTAGGTGCCTTAGGTGCTTCCCTTGCTCTAAGTGGAAACATTCTTGGTCCAATTATTTTCTTTGTTGCTTGGAACATTATTCGTTGGGGATTCATGTGGTATACGCAAGAGTTTGCTTATAAAGCGGGTTCTAAAATTACGGATGACCTTTCTGGCGGACTACTTCAAGATATTACAAAAGGTGCTTCAATACTCGGTATGTTCGTGCTCGCCGCATTGGTACAGAGGTGGGTCAATATTCAATTCGCGCCAATCATCTCTAAAGTTAAATTAGATGAAGGTGCATATATTGACTGGAATCATTTACCAGCAGGTGCACAAGGGATTAAAACAGCTCTTGAGCAACAAAATGCCGGTTTAGCACTTTCGGAAATAAAAGTTACAACTTTACAAAACAACTTGGATAGTTTGATTCCAGGACTTGCTGCTTTAGCACTTACATTCTTATGTATGTGGTTGCTTAAGAAGAAAGTTAGCCCAATTATCATCATCCTAGGTTTATTCGTAGTCGGTGTAGTTGGACACGTTATCGGACTTTTCTAAAACGGAAACAGTTAAAGTGGTTGGTTCCCGCCAACCACTTTCTTCTAAATAGTCTGGTATAATTAATGTCAAAGTAAAAAGAAACGGAGCGGATATATTTGGTTCAGTCGATAAATACAAAGGTAGATTTAACAATTGATGCTACTGCTTTTACAGGGCTCACGGATTACGGGAAAATCATGATAGGCGATAAAGGTTTTGAATTTTTTAATTCAAGAGACGTGCGCAAGTTTATTCAAATTCCGTGGGAAGAAGTCGACCAAGTCATTGTTTCAGTCATGTTAAAAGGGAAGTGGATTCCCCGCTATGCGATTAAAACGAAGCAAAACGGCACATACACTTTTTCTTCTAAAAAGCCAAAAGATGCCTTACGAGCAATACGCGTATACGTCGATCCAGCCAATATGACACCCTCTATTAGCTTTTTTGATGTTATTAAAAGTGCTTTCCAAAACATTATTCATAGACGGAAGAAAAAGTAATTTGAAAAAGGAGCTTGGATACCCAAGCTCCTTTTTCATTTATCAAACTGACGTTTAATTTCTGCAATCAATTGATTCGCGCCTTCTTCACTAAGCGTGAGCTTGCCGCTTAAAAAATGTTTATTTTCAGAAGAAACCTTGCCTGTAACGTCGCATTCAAAACCAGCAGTATACTTCTTGAAAATAATCGCATTGTCATCAATGAAAATTTCCATTTGATCCCGTACTTTTATATCAAGTGTGCGCCTAATCTCAATTGGAATAACAATACGACCTAAATCATCAATTTTTCGAACAATTCCAGTGGATTTCATTGGGTTACACCTTCCTTTAATTCTAAATGTCTATCTAAACTTTACCCGCTTTAAATAAAAATATATCAATCCGCCTTTTTTAAAAAAGAATTTGCGGTTTTTTTATTGCTAGCTACCATTCGAAATGAGTATCCGTTATAATAAGAAGAAGTATAAAAATTCGGGTTAAAAGGGGGAGCGGAAGTTTGAACATTTTGATTGCACTAATTCCAGCATTTTTGTGGGGGATTATGCCACTTGTCATTACTAAGGTTGGAGGAACAGCGCGCCAGCAAACAATGGGAGTCACACTCGGTGCGTTCGTATTTGCACTAATTGTGTTTGCGTTTAGACAACCTGAATACACCGTTCAAACGCTTGTCGTAAGTTTTTTTACAGGGTGTTTATGGTCTGTTGGTCAAATGTTTCAGTTGCAGTCGTTTAAAATTATTGGTGTTTCAAAGGCGATGCCAATTTCAACTGGGATGCAACTTGTTGGGACAACACTTTTTGGCGTACTATTATTTCATGAGTGGGACACGACACTGCGCCTTGTTTTAGGGTTTTCGGCGTTAATTCTCATCATTGGTGGAATTTTTTTAACTTCTTATGCCGAGGGACAAGTGGACGAGGAGAAATCGCTTAGTCGCGGATTAATCCTTCTGACGATTTCATCGCTAGGTTATATCGGTTATGTGGTGATTATTCAAGGTTTTCATATCAATGGTTTTGATGCCATTTTACCGCAGGCTGCTGGTATGGTGCTATCTGCTTTTGTCATGACGTATAACGGAAGAGAGAAGCGTTTTACAAAACGAACGTGGCTCATTATGATTCCGGGAATGATTTGGGCTGGCGGAAACCTTGCGATGCTTTATGCAAACGGACTTGTTGGCGTTGCAACCGGATTCTCCTTATCTCAACTAGGCGTCGTGATTTCAACGCTAGGCGGAATTTTACTTTTAGGAGAAAAGAAAACGAAAAAAGAAATGGCGTTTGTTATTACAGGCGTGATTCTCGTCGTAATTGGCGGCGTTTTGATTGGTGTTACAAAAGGTATCTAAAAATCGACACATGGATATGCTATAATATAACGGAATCGTTTAGAATTTTAGGAGGGGAAAGGGTTGCCGAAAGAAAAAAATACATTTTATATTACAACGCCCATTTATTATCCAAGCGGAAAAGCGCATATCGGGCATGCGTACACAACCGTTGCAGGAGATGCGATGGCGCGTTATAAACGCTTAAGGGGATTTGACGTTTTTTATTTAACAGGTACAGACGAGCACGGACAAAAAATTCAAGCGAAAGCCGAAGAACAAGGGATTTCAGAACAGGCATATGTGGATGAAATCGCCAGCGGTTTTAAAGGGCTTTGGGAGAAATTAGAAATCACAAATACGGATTTTATTCGCACCACTGAATCGCGTCACAAAATGGGTGTGGAAAAAATCTTCCAAAAATTAGTAGATCAAGGCGATATTTATTTAGGGGAATATGAAGGTTGGTATTCCGTATCTGATGAAGAATATTTTACAGAAACACAACTTGAAGAAGTTTATCGCGATGAAAACGGCAAAGTCATTGGCGGAAAAGCCCCAAGCGGGAATGAAGTGGAGCTCGTTAAAGAAGAATCCTATTTCTTCCGCATGAGTAAATACGCAGACCGTTTAGTAGACTATTACAATTCGCATCCTGAATTCATTTTGCCAGAATCGCGTAAAAATGAAATGCTTAAAAACTTTATTGAGCCAGGTCTTGAAGACTTAGCTGTTTCTCGTACAACATTCGATTGGGGAATTAAAGTGCCTGGAAATCCAAAACACGTGGTTTACGTATGGATTGATGCGCTTTCCAATTATATTACCGCACTCGGGTATGGCTCAAATGACGACTCAAAATTCCAAAAATACTGGCCGGCAGACGTACATATCGTCGGAAAAGAAATTGTTCGTTTCCATACCATTTACTGGCCAATCATTTTAATGGCGCTCGATTTGCCACTCCCTAAAATGATTTTTGGACACGGCTGGATTTTAATGAAAGATGGCAAAATGTCCAAATCAAAAGGCAATGTCGTAGATCCTTACATGCTCATCGATCGCTACGGACTAGATGCCGTGCGCTATTACCTTCTTCGTGAAGTCCCGTTTGGCTCAGACGGTTTATTCACACCAGAAGATTTTGTCGACCGCATCAATTATGATCTCGCAAATGACCTAGGAAACCTCTTAAATCGCACGGTTGCCATGATTAATAAATATTTTGATGGCGAAATTCCTAGCTATTCTGGGAAAATTACCGAGTTTGATGAATCGCTTCTTGCATTCAAAGATGCGGTCGTGAAAGAATATGAGGCAAACATGGACCGCATGCAGTTTTCAGTTGCGCTGCGCGAACTTTGGTCTTATGTATCGCGGACGAATAAATATATCGATGAAACCGCGCCTTGGGTTTTAGCGAAAGAGGAAACGAAACGGGCGGAACTAGGTAGCGTCATGGTACATCTTGCGGAAAGCTTGCGTATCATTGCCGTATTATTAAAACCATTTTTAACAAAAGCGCCTGAAGCCATTTTAGAGCAACTTGGCTTAGATAAAAACCAAAATTTCGACTCACTTGTTGGATTCGGACACATTCCAGCAGGTACAAAAGTAGTCGCAAAAGGCACGCCAATCTTCCCGCGCCTAGAAGCAGCGGAAGAAGTAACTTATATCCAGGAACAAATGAAAAAAACGCAACCAGTCACCGCGGCTGAAGAAAAAGAAGCGGAAATCGCTCCGTTTGAAACCCCAGAAATCGGCATTGAAGACTTCGATAAACTTGATCTTCGTGTGGCGGAAGTGAAACAGGTGGAAAAGGTGAAAAAAGCCGACAAATTGCTGTGCTTCCAGCTTGATTTAGGCGAAGGTAAACTCCGTCAAGTGCTATCAGGCATTGCTCAGTTTTACGCACCAGAAGACCTAATAGGCAAAAAAGTCATTGTCGTCGCTAATCTTAAACCGGTCAAACTACGCGGACTAATGAGTGAAGGCATGATTTTATCCGGCGAATCTGGCGGCAAACTAAGTGTCATCGAAGCCCCAAGCGGTCTACCAAACGGCGCGAAAGTGAAATAGTGACACACGTCTGTTAAAAGCATAGAAAGAAGTGTAAAGTATGTTAAATTTTAATACTATTTTTACTTTCGACGATTCAGTTTATACGATAATGGTCTATGGAGCTATGCTGCTTGTTATTGCAGCTATAGCATATGGCATCAATTTTTTGGTAAAAAGAACAAAATAGTTCTGTTTTTGGAATTTTCATGTGTGTCATAATACAATCATATTAACGAATTGCAGCATGTAATATTTTTGCTGTATAAGAAAACCCCTGAATCCACTGGATTCGGGGGTTTTCTGCTCATTTATTTTGCAGATGGCGCAATCCCTTTCACAAGGAGCTCCGTCCATTCCTCCGTATAAGGCAAAATGCGTTCATAAATTGCTGGGCTGGAAATGCCTTCCACAAGCGCTTGAAAATAAAGAATTAAGAACTCGTCTGAATACTTCAAGTCCACTTTACCCTCTTTCCGCCCGCGGTGAAATAAATCTAGCATCATATTAAAACTTTGCTTCGTATATTCCTCCATAATTCGCGTCATACCGTCGTCCTCTTTTTCGGTGAAGTACGCCATTAAATCCAAATAAAACTGCTTATTTACTTTGTCTAAAAAAAGAATTTTATTTTGGCTCATCATAATGATGGTCTCTTCAAACGGTTTATTTTGCGCCATAATCATCTTCGCTGATTCGCCCATTTCATTTAAAAACTGATAGAACACCTCATGAATGATATTTTCCTTGCTACCAAAATATTTAAAAATGGTCGTTTTGCCGACGTTTGCAGATTTTACAATATCATCGACGGTTAAGTTTTTAACGCCAGCTTCTGTATTCATCAAATTGAAAGCTGCTTCCAAAACGCTTTTTTTCTTTTCTTCAGTGCGTTTTTCGAAACCATTCATTTTAATCCCTACTTTCTCAAAAGTTTAAAGTCTATTTTAAAGTTCATAATTATTTTCTCTTCTATTATATATAAACCTTATAGAAACTTCAATAAAAAAATAGTTCATAAAATCATTGACTTCTGGATTAAATGGGTCTATTATAGGACTCATAAATCTTATTTAGTTTTAAATAAAGGTGAAAAACTAAAAATAAGAACGATTGTTTAACATTTAGTTCTTAATTAAAAAGTTTAAAACTGTAGTTTAAAAGGGAATGAGAAGAATAATAAAATGCGTCAAAAAAGGAGTCTAGTGTTATGACTGAAATTATGAAAGTACGAGGATTGCAAAAAAAATTCGGGAAATTCCAAGCGTTAGAGGATGTTACATTTACTGTTGGCGCTGGTGAAGTTGTTGGTTTTATCGGACCAAATGGTGCAGGAAAGTCGACGACAATTCGCACAATTCTTGGAATCATTAAGCGGGACGCCGGCGAAGTTACCGTTTTTGATTTAGACGTTTGGAAAGATAGTCTTGAAATCCATAAGCGAATTTCATATGTACCTGGCGATGTTGCACTTTGGGGCAGCTTGACGGGCGGAGAAATTATTGATTTGTTTATGAAACTTCATGGCGGCGGTGACAAAGCCAAACGTGATCATTTAATCAAACGTTTTGAACTTGATCCTAAAAAGAAAGCAAAGAGCTATTCAAAGGGAAATCGTCAAAAAGTTGGCTTGATTGCTGCGCTTTCTGTTGAGTCCGACTTGTATATTTTTGATGAGCCAACTTCTGGACTGGATCCACTCATGGAGTCGGTTTTCCAAGATGAAGTAGAAAAAATTAAACATGCGGGAAAAGCGATTCTACTCTCTTCTCATATTTTGAGTGAGGTAGAACGTTTGGCTGATAAAGTTGTGATTATTCGCCAAGGAAATGTTGTGGAAACGGGTACGCTTGATGAACTGCGCCATTTAACGCGTTCAACAATTACGGTTGTGACAGAAGGTGATGCTCGTGAACTTGCGAATGTGGAAGGTGTACATGATTTTACGCAGAATGAAAATAAAGCCACTTTTTCTGCCGACAACCAACATATTAATACGATTTTATTAGCGGCTTCTAAACTAGGTGTCAAAAAATTTGAATCTGTACCTCCTACGCTTGAAGATCTATTCATGCGTCACTATGAAGGTTAGGCGATGGGACTGGAGGGGAATGTAATGAAAGAAAAATTTGCTCGTTGGCATATTTTGTTTTTACAATATGCAAAACGCGATTATAAGAAAATTATATTTTGGGTAGTTGGTTTAGGCGCTTTTTCAGGAGCCTATGTGCCAGCATTTGAAGAAATCGCAAAAGGCTCTGGCCTAATCGGTATGTATGAAACAATGCAAAATCCGGCAATGATTTCAATGGTCGGGCCTACGCCTGTTTCCAGTGCTGCTGATTATACGCTTGGAGCCATGTACTCAAATGAAATGTTACTTTTTTGCGGCTTGTTCGCCATGATTGTTTCGGCGCTGCATGTAGTAGGGCATACGAGAAAAGAAGAAGATTTAGGGTTAACTGAACTTGTGCGTTCGTTTCAAGTTGGTCGCCAGTCCAATTCGCTAGCAGTTATTTTGGAAACGATTGTTATCAATGTTCTTCTAGGCGCGTTTATCGCTGTTATGATGATGAGCTTTGGCGCGACAAGCATTACACCAGGCGGTTCGATTCTATTCGGGGCGTCAATTGCGGCAGCTGGCTTAATTGGGGCAGTTATTGCCTTGGTTATGGCACAAATTATGCCGAATTCATCGAGCTCGACAGGTGCATCACTCGGGATTGTAGGTCTTTTGTATATTTTGCGTGCTGGAACGGATGTCGCAAATGTTGATTTGTCCATGCTAAATCCAATGGGGTGGACATATTTAACCTATCCTTTTACCGAAAATAATGTGTTGCCGCTTTTATATGCTTTGATTTTTAGTGTTGTGATGATTGTGATTGCTTTTGCGCTTGAACAAAAGCGTGATATGGGAGCAGGCTACTTGCCAGAGCGAGAAGGGCGAGCTTCGGCGAAAAAATCTTTACTTTCTGTACCGGGTCTATTTTTCAAGATTAATAAAGGTGTAATTATTGGTTGGTTGATTGCATTTGTCGTGATGGGAGCAGCTTACGGCTCAATTTACGGCGATATGCAGACGTTCCTTGAAAGTAATGATGTATTGAAACAAATGTTTACACAAACGGGCGTTTCTATTGAAGAATCATTCACCGCCACTATCATGATGGTGTTGGTCAGCCTCGTTGCGATTCTGCCAATTGCGATTATAAACAAACTTTTTGTGGAAGAAAGTAGGCTTCGCTTAAGTCAACTTTATTCGACGAAGGTAACGCGTGCTAAATTGTACTGGACATCGGTTTCGCTCGCAATTTTATCGGCAGTAGCTGGAATTTTCCTTGCAGTTAGTAGCCTTGGTGGTACAGCAATTTCTGTGATGAAAAATAATTCCGTCATGGATATGGGTAACTTTTTAGCAAGCGGATTTAATTTCTTGCCAGCAGTACTCTTTTTCGTTGGTCTGGCCGCATTTGTATTCGGCTTTGCGCCTAAACTTGGTAAACTAGTCTATGTTTACCTTGGTTATTCTTTTGCGCTCAACTATTTCAGTGGTATTTTAGATCTGCCAGACTGGTTCCTAAAAACGGCTATCCAAAGTTTTATCCCACAAATGCCAATTGAGAGTTTTGATGCTCCGACATTTATTACTATAACTGTCATCGGGTGTGCGCTCATTATTCTCGGATACTTTGGTTATAAGAAACGGGATTTAATTGAAGGGGCTTAAGTTGTAAGAAGGTGAGGAGTGCTCACCTTCTTTTTTTATATTATAATAGAAGAAAGATGAATTTTGGAGGAGTAAAAATGCTTTTTGATACGCATGTACACTTAAATGATGACGCGTTTAATGATGATTTAGAAGATGTGATTAAACGTGCGAAGGAAAATGATGTGACAAAGATGGCGGTTGTTGGTTTTAATCGTAAAACAATTGAGCGTGCGCTTATTCTGGCGGATAAATATGAGTTTATTTATTTAATTTTAGGATGGCATCCGACAGATGCAATTGACTTTACGGATGCAGATTTAGAATGGCTACGCGAACTGACGAAGCATCCTAAGATGGTTGCGCTAGGCGAAATGGGGCTTGATTATCACTGGGATACATCGCCTAAGGAAGTCCAGTTTGAGGTTTTTCGCAAACAAATTCGACTGGCGAGGGAAGTCAAGTTGCCTATCGTCATTCATAACCGCGAAGCGACAGAAGACATTATCCAAATTTTGAAAGAAGAAAAAGCGGAAGAAGTTGGCGGAATCATGCATTGTTTTGGTGAAACGGTAGAAGTTATGGAGGCGTGCCTTGCGATGAATTTTTATATTTCTTTTGGTGGAACGGTAACTTTTAAAAATGCGGCATTACCCAAAAAAGCTGCGGAAGCTATACCAATTGATCGAATTTTAATTGAAACAGATGCGCCTTATCTCGCTCCGCACCCTAATCGAGGCAAAAGAAATGAACCCGCTTACGTCAAGTTGGTTGCCGAAAAAATTGCTGAATTGAAAGAAATGAAATATGAAGATATTGCTACAGCAACAATGGATAACGCTATAACGTTATTTCAGCTTGACTTTTAATTGTTATATTTTTGTAACAAAAGCGCTGGTCTGTAATGAATTCTTAAGTTTATTGGATACGAGGGGGTGGGATTTGTCCGCATCCCCTGATTTTATGCCTAAGTCTTGAGTCGTAGTTTTTTGACATCTGATTGACATAAATAGAATGTATAGCAAAATGAAAAAACAAGAATGGCTTTATATCAACGTTTCCATTAATATATTGAGAAAATGTGAACAAAGTATCGATAAAATTGACAGTTCTTTCCTCCCTTGTATATAATCACTAGCGAGTAGAAAGGGGAGAAATATATGACCATGGAAAACAGCAGTAACGTAGACCAACCGTCAAAATGGAAATTACCGATTTTGATTGCAGGATTTGTTATTGTAGTAGCACTGGTTTTTTATTTCGTTTTCGAAGGAACAAAAAACGATATCACCATTTTAAATGCAGGTAAAAAAATTGAAGCAAAAACACATGCAGCTACAGTTGGTGAAGCTTTAGATGAATCAGGAATTAAATTAGGTGCGCACGATGAAGTGTCACCGTCTAAAAATACAAAAATTAAAGATGGTATGGAAATTAAGTTTTCTAATGCCAGTCAAGTGAATATTACTGATAATGGTAATGAAACAAAAGTGTGGAGTACAAAGGCAACGGTAAAAGAATTGCTTAAGGATGAAAATATTACAACTCGTCCTCATGATGTTGTTAATGTGGCACTTGATACGAAATTGAAAGACGGTTTAAACATAAAAATTGACCGTGCAATTAAATTAGTATTACAAAATGGTGCGCAAAAAGAACAAGTATGGTCCACAAAAGCGAACGTTGGCGATCTTTTAGAGGAGAAAAATATTAAACTTCAAAAAGATGACCGAGTTTCACCAGCTAAACAAACTGCCTTAAAAGAAGACATGGCAATTTTAGTTACATATGTAGATAAAAAAGCAGAAGAAAAAACCGAGAACATTGGTTTTGATACAGTTTATAAAAACGATGCTAGTCTTAAAAAAGGTGAAACAAAAGTTATTTCTGCCGGTAAGTCTGGCTCTAAAAAAGTGAAATATGAAATTGTTTTAGAGAACGGTAAAGAAAAAGCACGTAAACGTATTAGTGAATCAGTTATTACGAAAAGTGAAAACCAAATTGTTGCACGTGGAACGAAAGAAGTTCAAACAGTTTCTGTTAGTCACTCAAGTAAACCAAAAGCATCAAGTGTAAATCGCTCTTCTAATGTAGCGGCTCCGAGTGGTGGTAAAACATTCACGATGCAATCAACTGCCTATACGGGTGGTGGAAGAACAGCTACAGGCATTAATCTAAGTGCTAATCCTGGCTTAAAAGTAGTTGCAGTTGACCCAAGTGTTATTCCTCTTGGCTCGAAAGTTTGGGTAGAAGGATACGGCGTTGCAATTGCTGGAGATACAGGTGGAGCTATTAAAGGGAATATCGTTGACGTTTATTTCCCAGATCACGGGTCTTGTGTAAACTGGGGACGCAGAACAGTTACAGTACGTGTTTTATAAGAAGCATTTTAAGCGAAGTCTAGCGAAATAGGCTTCGCTTTTTTTGTGGGCTATGGTATGATAACTTTATTGATTTAAAAAAGGACGTTAAAAATGGAAAAACCAATTATTCAAGAAATTATCGTTGTGGAAGGTCGTGATGACACAGCGGCAATCAGTCGGGCGGTAATAGCCGACACGATTGAAACAGGCGGCTCGGCAATCAACCAAAGCATTTTAGAGGAAATTAAACACGCCAAAGAAAAGCGCGGAGTCATCGTTTTTACGGACCCTGATTTTCCGGGAGAAAAAATTAGGAAGACCATTGAGGCGTATGTTCCGGGATGTAAACACGCGTTTATTGAGCGTAAGGATGCGTTGCCAAAACACGGACGGGGGCTTGGTGTGGAGCATGCAAGCGTTCAAGCTATCCAAAACGCGCTTTTAAGCTATCAAACGCATGTGGGAATTGGGGCTGAAACGCTAGTGCCGCACGAAAAAATCATCGCCTCAGGGCTCTTATTTGGCGCTGGTGCAAAACGACGTCGTGCAAAACTGGGTGATATTTTACGAATTGGTTATACAAACGGCAAACAACTTGAGGTGCGATTAAAAATGTTCGGCATCACAGAACTGGAATTTGATGAGGCACTAGAGGCCGTTTTACAGGAGGAAAAAAATGGATAAAGATATTGCGACCCCTATTCGAACGACTGAAATTTTAAAGAAGTACGGTTTTTTGTTTAAGAAAAGTCTTGGTCAAAATTTTTTGATCGACTCAAATATTTTGCGACGAATTGTTGATACGGCTGATGTTACAAGTGAGACAAATGTTATCGAAATTGGTCCAGGTATTGGGGCGTTAACAGAGCATTTGGCGCGTTCTGCGAAACAAGTGGTTGCATTTGAAATTGATCAAAGGCTCTTGCCGATTCTTGCGGATACGCTCTCGCCGTATGAGAATATATTTGTCGTGCATTCGGATATTTTAAAGGCTGATGTGCTTACTGTAATGCGCGAGCAGTTTGAAAATCCAGATGCGCCACTTAGAATTGTTGCGAATCTCCCGTATTATGTTACAACACCCATTATTTTACAGCTTTTACACGAAAAAGTTCCTGCTGAGTCTATGACGTTCATGTTGCAAAAAGAAGTGGCAGAACGCATTAGTGCTAAGCCTGGAACAAAAAGTTATGGCAGTTTAACGATTGCGATTCAGTTTTATATGAAAGCAGAGCTCGCGTTCATCGTACCCAAAACGGTTTTCATGCCACAACCAAATGTGGATTCTGCCGTGATTCATTTGGTGAAGCGCGAAAAACCAGCCGCTGAAGTAAAAGATGAGGCTTTCTTTTTTGAAGTCACCCGTGCAGCTTTTGCTCAAAGACGTAAAACGTTATGGAATAATTTAGCATCTAAGTTTCCTGAATTAAAGGCGCGAAAAACAGAATTAGAGGCGCGTTTTTTGGAGCTTGAGATAGATTTATCAAGACGTGGTGAAACATTTAGTATTGTTGAATTTGCTAAAATTAGTAATGAATTACAACTTTTTATAAAAAATGATTAATTTTTCATAAGAAAAGAGATATTGCTGTTGACATTGTGCTATTTCATTGATAAAATATTCTGTTATTGATTTTCTCCTTGCTTTATGTTATAATTTTATTTAGTGAGGTGGAAAATAATGCCAAAAACCATTGCAAGCATTAAAAAAAGCCTAGACGAGAGACTAGGTAAAGCTTTAACATTGAAAGCAAACGGAGGCCGTAAAAAAACGATTGAACGTTGCGGTGTTTTAGCAGAAACCTATCCATCCGTTTTCATTGTTGAACTAAATCAAGATGAAAACAACTTTGAAAGAGTGTCTTACAGTTACACGGACATTCTAACAGACGCAGTCGAACTTGAGTTCACAGACGACAAGACAGAAGTCGCATTATAATGAAAAGCAAGCCGAACCAAACAGGTTCGGCTTTTTGCTTGGACTCTTAGGAAGCGTAGTTTGCTTCCTTAGAGTCCAAGTATGAACTTGGGTCAAGCGACCTAAGTTCGAGCCATATCTTCTCTTAGGAAGCGTAGTTTGCTTCCTTAGAGTCCAAGTATGAACTTGGGACAAGCGACCTAAGTTCGAGCCATATCTTCTCTTAAGAAGCGTAGTTAGCTTTCTTAGAGTCCAAGTATGAACTTGGAGCAGAGACCTAATTTCTAAGTTCGAGCCGTAAATTCTCTTAGAAAGCGAAAAAGAGTCCAAGCGTTTGTGGCAGTGCGCAGAATAAATGCTATTTCAACTTCTTAGAAAACAAAACTTATTGCTGTTCTCCAAAATCCGCGTAACTCAATCATATTTCAACTACATATTTCTTCGTGCATATGATAAAATAAACAAAGAGATTTTAGAAGGATGTACGGAGGCCGGAAAAATGAAAATAACGATAAAGGCGCCAGCGAAAATCAATTTATCACTCGATGCCCTGCATAAACGCGAAGACGGTTATCACGAAGTGGAAATGGTTATGACGACGATTGATTTATCGGACAGCTTGCAATTAGAACTTCTTCCCGAAGACCGAATTGAACTAGATGTAAAAGCGCACTTTATTCCTGATGACAAGCGTAACCTAGTGTATCAAGCCGCACAGCTTTTAAAAGATAGATACCAAGTGAAACAAGGCGTTAAAATCACCCTTGATAAGCAAATTCCAGTTTCTGCGGGATTAGCCGGGGGGAGCACAGATGCGGCAGCTACATTGAAAGGGTTAAATAAACTTTGGAACTTAGGGCTTTCTTTAGAAAAATTAGCCGATTTAAGTGCCGAAATTGGCTCGGATATTGCGTTTTGTCTTTACGGCGGGACAGCGCTTGCCACGGGTCGCGGTGAGCTAATTGAGCGGCTTAATCGCATGCCCGGGTGTTGGATTATTTTGGCAAAGCCGAATATCGGTGTTTCAACCCCGTCTGTCTACAAGGAATTACGCGTACAAGAAGTGGATCATCCTGATACGAAAAAAATGCTTGCGGCAATTTCTGCAGGCGATTTAGATGGTATCTGCAGTTCGATGGGGAATGTACTAGAAAGTGTTACGCTAGAAAAAAATAGTCAAGTGAAACAATTGAAGAAAAAAATGCTTGAATTTGGTGCCGATGCAGCAATGATGAGCGGTAGCGGGCCAACTGTATTCGCTATTGTAAAACAGCATTCGCGCGCAAAACGTGTGTATAACGGATTAAGAGGTTTTTGTGATGAAGTATATATGGTACGACCATGGTCATATGACGAATAGAATAGAGGAGGATTAGGATGAAACTCATTTTTAATGCAGATGATTTCGGAATGACAAAAGGGGCTGTGTATGGCACGTTAGACGCGTATAAGCACGGTGTTGTGCGTTCGACAACAATGCTTGCAAACGGTCATGCGTTTGATTTAGCGGTTGAAGTGGCGAAGGAAAATCCTGGGCTTGATATAGGTGTTCATCTCGCGCTTACATTTGGAAGCCCAGTTTTAAAGGACCTAAAGACGCTCGTGAATTATGAGGGTAGGTTTTACCGGAACGTCGGTGAGTTGTTACAAAACGCACCTGACTTTAGTTTAGAAGAAGTAGAGCGCGAACTCACGGCGCAAATTGAAAAAATTAAGGCAACGGGCATTCCGTTCACACACTTTGACGTACACCATTTGCTTGAACCACATATTTACGAGGTACAACATCGCTTGGCAGAAAAATATGGAGTTAGTGTGCGCAGAAGTCTGCCAGATGTGGACTACAAACGTCTCAAAACCACAGACCTATTTGTAAATGATTTCTACGGCGAAGGGGTTGACATGGCAATCATTCGTAAAATTGTTGAAGCACACAAAAATACGGATAAAGTTATTGAAATTATGACGCACCCAGCGTTTATGGACGAGGAATTATTGGCGTTATCATCTTATACGGATAAACGTATGAAAGAAGTCACGCTACTCACATCAAAAGAACTACAAAATTATTTAGCACAAGAGAATGTTACGCTAGCTAGTTTTAGAGATTTGCAGTAGCTCTTTTAAGTTGTCAAGAATTGCGAAGTCTTTTATAATAAAGAAAAATACGTACAAAGATTTTGTTTTTTGATTTAATATACGGAGTTAAAGGGAGAGAGTTTATGAAAATTCGGCGTAGTGAACGTTTAATCGATATGACAGAGTTTTTATTATCACATCCGCGCAAATTAGTGCCGCTAACGATGTTTGCTGAACGTTACAAATCGGCGAAGTCATCGATTAGTGAGGACTTAGTTATCATTAAAAAGACGTTTGAAGATCGTGGAATTGGTACACTTGAAACCGTTCCGGGAGCTGCAGGTGGCGTGCGTTATATTTCTATTGCTGGAAATGCAGATGTGCTTGATTTTGTTCAAACGTTATGCAATCGTATTGCTGAGCCAAATCGTCTTTTACCGGGTGGCTATTTATATTTATCTGACCTCTTAGGTGAACCTGTGACGTTAAAAGCAATTGGGAAAATTTTAGCAACTAAATTTAATGATCAGCCTATTGATGCCATTATGACCGTTGCGACCAAAGGTATACCAATTGCGCAAGCTGTTGCGGAACATTTAAGTGTGCCATTTGTTATTGTTCGTCGTGATAGCAAGGTGACAGAAGGCTCCACTGTAAGTATCAATTATGTATCGGGCTCGACAAAACGGATTGAAAAAATGGAATTATCAAAGCGCAGTTTGGCAGAAGGCTCAAACGTTCTGGTTGTTGATGATTTCATGAAAGCAGGCGGAACGGTTAACGGGATGAAAAGCTTGCTTGAAGAATTCAATGCAAAACTAGTTGGCATCGCGGTCTTAGTTGAATCAGAATACGCGGAAGAGCGGTTAGTTGATGACTATGTGTCGCTTGTTAAAATTAAAAATGTAAATGTAAAAGAAAAACAAATCGAAGTGGTGGAAGGTAATTATTTCACTGTCAAATAAATTAATTGGAGAAGGCCATTTTTAAGGGCTTCTTTTTTTTTCTGTGCCCGCGCATTTTATTTAAAAGTTACATAAAACGCACGTTTTCTTAGAAAGAAATCGGTCTGGGGCTGTACGTTGTTTGTGTGGTTTTGTGGTAGAATGTATAAATATTGTAGAATTACATAGTTGATAGAGGAGGAAAAGAATTGAAAAAATGGATTATAGCAATTATTGTCATCGTAGTGATTGGTGGTGGCGTAATTTGGTTTTTAAATAAAGGTGGCGAGAAAAAAGCAACTGATACGAGCGACTTTGTAACGACAAAAGTAAAACAAGGGGATATGAAAATTAACGCGACTGGAACGGGTGCAATCGTGCCGCAAAATAAACAGTTCCCAGATTACGACGAACTTGAGTTTCAAGCGCAAATGGATGAACTAGATATTCCGAATATTAAAATTGATCAAGTTGTTAAAGTGACGGTTACGGCGCTTCCTGATAAAACTTTTACCGGGAAAGTCAAAACAATTGCTGACCAAGGGCAGGCGCAAAATGGTGTATCTTCCTTTCCTGTTACCATTTCTTTAGACAACACGGATGGGTTGAAATCAGGAATGACTGCAGACGCATCGATTTTAGTAAATGAGAAAAAAGATGCACTCTACGTTCCCATTGAGGCTGTTCAAAAAGATGACGACAACCGTTATTATGTTATGACACCAAAGAAGGAAAAAGAAGGTCGTACGAAAAAAGAAAAACAATTTGTTGAAACAGGATTGCATAACGAAGATAACATCGAAATCACGAAAGGTCTGAAAAAAGGTGATACTGTTATCTTACCTTCCCAAAAATCCACGACAACTGAAGGCGGCTTTTAATCAAGCGGAAAAGGAGGTAATAAGATATGCATCCACTTATTGAGATGAAAAATATCACCAAAACATATACACTTGGTGGCGAAACCTTTAAAGCGCTTGATGATGTGACTTTATCCGTTGATGAAGGTGATTTTGTCACCATTGTAGGGCCGTCTGGTTCTGGAAAATCAACGCTTATGAACATGATTGGCTGTTTAGACGTGCCAGATTCTGGTAGTTATCAACTTGACGGAGTCGATGTCTACCGCTTAAATGATAATAAACTTTCTGAAATACGCAATAAAAAAATTGGTTTCATTTTCCAGCAATTTAATTTACTAACAAAGCTTTCCGCGCTTGAAAATGTCGAACTGCCACTTGTTTACGGAGGTTACGGCTCTTCTACTCGGGAAAAAATGGCGATGGACTGCTTGAGCCGAGTCGGCCTCGCTGACAAAAAACGCAATCTGCCAACGCAATTGTCTGGCGGACAACAACAGCGGGTGGCAATTGCGCGCGCCTTGGCAACGGAGCCATCAATCCTACTTGCAGATGAACCTACAGGCGCGCTTGATTCCAAAACCGGCAAGGAAGTCATGGGTATTTTGCAATCCTTAAACGCAGCTGGAAACACCATCGTTATGATTACACATGATTTAGAACTCGCAAAATACGGAACAAAAAGTATTCGCATTCAAGACGGTCGTCTGTATAAAGAGGAGGTAAGCAAATGACAATCCTCCAAAGTATGAAGATGGCATTCAAGCAACTTAAAACGAGCAAGCTACGCTCCTTTTTAACCATGTTAGGTATTATTATTGGGGTTGCATCCGTAATTCTACTCGTTTCGCTAGGAAAAGGTGTCACGCAAGAGGTCAATGGGCAAATGGGTGACCTTGGTTCGAATTTAGTCACAGTTATGAACAATTCTATGAATCCAAACGATAAAATTTCTTATGATGATGCGATGAAGTATCAAGGGATTAGCGGTGTCAAAAGTGTTTCGCCTGAACTTTCTGGTCAAGTGAATGCCGCTTACGATTACCAAAATAAAAATGTGAAAGTTATCGGCACAAATGATCAATACAAAGGTGCTCGTAGTTTAGAAGTTGAAAATGGGCGCTTTTTACTACCAATTGATGTGGAATACGGACAGAAAGTGGCGGTATTAGGTCCTAGCGTGGCTAGTGATTTATTTGGATTTTCTGATCCAGTTGGAAAAACTATCCGTCTAAATGGTCTGCCGTATAAAGTGGTCGGTGTTCTAGAAGAAAAAGGCGCCTCCATGATGGGTTCAAGTGATGATCAAGTGTTCATTCCTATTATGGCAGCGCAGCGGATGTTGAAAGATACAAATGTACGCACGATTTACGTAGAAACTGATTCCGCGGAGTCCGTTGATTTTGTTGTAAACACACTTGAATCACGACTTTCTATTCAGTTGAATGATAATGAAGAAGACACCTCCTCGCAATTAGGTCCAAAATATCAAGTGATTAATCAACAAGAGATTTTAAATGCCTTTAATACCATTAGTAACACACTTACAACTGCTTTAGGTGCTATTGCGGCCATTTCATTAGTAGTAGGTGGAATTGGTATTATGAATATCATGCTTGTTTCCGTTAGTGAGCGAACTCGTGAAATTGGAATTAGAAAAGCGCTAGGAGCGAAAAAACGTGCGATTCTAACGCAATTTTTAATTGAGTCTGTTGTGATTAGTGTAGTGGGTGGTGTAATTGGAATAGTAATTGGTGCTAGTGGCGCCATCATCTTTGGCAGTGTGGCAAATATTCCTTCCGGTGTCACGGCCGGAACAATTATATTCTCTTTTGTATTCTCGCTTTGTATAGGCGTTATATTTGGTATTGCACCAGCAAATAAAGCAGCAAAACTTCGGCCTATTGATGCACTTCGGTCTGAATAAATTTTAAAAGGCATAGGTGATAATCGTTTTTAAAGTGGTTATCATTTTATGTCTTTTTTGTATAGAGCTGTAAAAATATCTACCTAAAAAGTATAAAATTCTACGAAAGGCTGTCTTGTCATCTATTTTTAATATGTTTGTTACAGAATGAAAGAGAAAACACTTTTGAATTCTTACTGTTAAAGTGGGTTTTGCGTTAAAAGTCTCTTATATCAATGGTTTCGATGTTTCATTTCTTCTGCTCCCCCAGTGAAAAATTATTTTATTTGTGAATTGTTATCGAAATAATTTTGTTTTAAAATTGTACACACAAAAAACGATAACTCTAAGGTGTTAAATGTTTATCAAATGTAAAACGGGATAAAAACAGCGTTTACTAGCTATTTTAGTATACTTTTAAAAACCTTTTTTAAAACAATTCGTTTTGTCAATGATTATTAATAGGATAGCCTATGTTTTTGAATCGAATTCACAAAGTTGTCAAATTTTTATTTTTTTATTATTATATGTATAGGGAAATTAGAGGTGCCTGGTGAAAAAGTGAAATCTCGATTTTCTTGGTTAGCTTTCCGAAAGACTTTTAGACTTCGGAAAAAAGTATTGCAACTAGAGTTTAAGGTGGTGAAGAAAATGGAAATTACAGATGTGAGATTACGACGTGTTGAGACAGATGGAAGAATGAGAGCAATTTCTTCAATCACGATTGATGGTGAATTTGTTGTTCACGACATTCGTGTCATCGATGGCAACGATGGACTTTTTGTCGCAATGCCAAGTAAGCGAACTCCAGACGGAGAGTTTCGGGATGTCGCACATCCAATCAATTCAGATACACGCGCGAAAATACAGGAAGCTGTACTCGCTGCGTACGAAGTGGCTGATGAACCAGTTGCATCTGAAGTAACTTCTGCTGATGCAGAATAACAAAAATCCCTGAAAATTAGGAACTAGTGAGTGAAACGGACAGAGGGGGATACCTGTTTCTGATACCGCAAGCGAACCATCCTTTTTTGTAAAGGGGCAAATGGGATAAGGAGTGACGGAAATGCAAGTAACAGATGTGAGATTACGCCGAGTTGAAACTGATGGAAGAATGAGAGCAATTGCCTCAATCACTTTAGATGAGGAGTTCGTCGTGCATGATATTCGTGTTATTGACGGAAACAATGGACTTTTTGTCGCAATGCCAAGTAAACGTGGTGTTGACGGGGAATTCCGTGATATTGCCCACCCAATTAACTCTGATACACGTGGGAAAATTCAAGACGTTGTTCTAGCTGAATATGAGCGCGTTGGCGAAGAAGAAGCGAATGAAGTATCAGAAGAAGTGGAATCAGAATCAGTTTCCGCTGAATAAAATGGATTTAATAACCCGAGCTACTCGTTAAGAGTAGCTCTTTGTTTGTAGACAAACTTAATGTTTAAGCAAAATCAGACTGATGAAAAATGATGAGATTCTAGGCAGAGCCGAGTACCGAAGTGGAGCGTACTTAGGTGCGTGATGACTGAAAACAGGGAAGGCATAGTTTGCCTGACCATGTGAGAAGTTATGCGGAACGCGTCAAAACGGAGACGCGGGCGAACGAAGGGGGCCGTTTTTTCGTCGGTCTGAGCTCTTTTTTGATTAGCAAAACTATGTTATACTAATTTTAGACAACTTTTTGAAAAGGGGCTTTATAAAGTGAGTAATTTTACAAACATAGTACGAATGCTAAATTTACTTAAAAGTAGCTCATTAAAGGGACAAGTTTCGCCTTTTTTAAAACAATCGCTTTACCAGAGGAATGGTAAGGTTTTTTTGCGTTGCTTGTAACCTTGAAAAAAAGTAGGTTTTACGGTATCATTTGGTGTGGAAGAATAGTGGTAATTGGAGGTCTTTTTATATGACGAATCAATATGCAATCGTGCTTGCAGCGGGACAAGGCACACGTATGAAATCAAAGCTTTATAAAGTGTTGCATCCAGTTTGTGGGAAACCAATGGTTGAACATGTCGTGGATCAAATCGCGCAACTAAATATGGAAAAAATAGTTACAATTGTTGGACACGGAGCAGAAGAAGTCCGTGAACATTTAAAAGATAAAAGTGAATTTGTTAAGCAAGAAGAGCAGTTGGGGACGGCGCATGCCGTTTTACAGGCGAAAGACTTACTTGCCGACCTTGATGGTGTTACAATCGTTGTCTGCGGAGACACGCCGCTTATCGAAAGTTCCACCATGGGGGCGCTTATCAAGTACCACTCAGAAAAACGCGCAAAAGCGACAATTTTAACAACACAATTAGAGGATCCAACTGGTTATGGTCGTATTTTGCGTGATGATTTAGGAATCGTTGAACGCATTGTAGAGCATAAAGATGCTACTGAAAAAGAACAACGCGTGCAAGAAATTAACACAGGTACGTATTGTTTTGATAATCAGTCGCTTTTTGATGCGCTTTCTAAAGTTTCAAACCACAATGCGCAAGGCGAATATTACTTGCCAGACGTGATTAAAATCTTAAAAGATGCAGATGAAGTGGTTGCCGCTTATCGTATGGAAAACTTTGAAGAGTCACTCGGCGTGAATGACAGAGTCGCTTTGTCAGAAGCAAGTCGATTGATGAGAAATCGCATTAACGAACGGCTCATGCGCGCAGGTGTAACACTCGTGGATCCTTCAAGCACGTATATCGATGTAGATGTTGAAATCGGTCAAGATACTGTCATAGAAGCGAATGTCATGTTGCGCGGGAAAACAAAAATCGGAGAAGATTGCTTGATTACGAGCGGTTGTGACTTTGATAATGCGATAATAGGTGATCGCACCATCATTCGCTCCACTGCTATTGAAGACAGCAAAGTTGGCGATGATGTCCAAATCGGACCGTATGCGCATCTTCGCCCAGAAACAGATGTAGAGAACAACGTCAAAATTGGCAACTATGTAGAAACTAAAAAAGCTACTGTTGGGGAAAATACGAAGTTACCGCACTTCATTTATATGGGAGATGCCGAAATCGGCAAGAACGTAAATGTAGGCTGTGGTTCGATTTCTGTCAACTACGATGGTTTCAATAAATTTAAAACAAAAATTGGCGACAACGTATTTGTCGGGTGCAATTCCAATTTGATTGCGCCAATTACGGTTGGAGATAATGCTTATATTGCTGCTGGCTCCACACTGACCGATGACGTTCCAGATGGTTCACTTGCCGTTGGACGAGCGCGTCAAGTAAACAAAGAAGGCTACGCTAAAAAAATTGTAGATAAGTTTAATAAATAATTTTTTCAACCTTATTTTGAAGAAATATCATTTATATAAAAATTTGTGGAGGCTGATTATGTCAAACGATTATTTTGATCCAAAGTTGAAAATTTTTTCGTTGAATTCAAACCGCGCGCTTGCGGAAGAAATTGCGAAGGAAGTGGGAATTGAGCTAGGGAAATCGAGTGTAACTCATTTTAGTGATGGCGAGATTCAAATTAACATTGAAGAAAGTATTCGTGGTTGCCATGTGTATGTCGTTCAGTCGACGAGCAACCCGGTTAACCAAAATTTAATGGAACTTTTGATCATGATTGATGCACTAAAACGAGCTTCAGCAGCTACAATTAATATTGTAATGCCGTATTATGGCTACGCGCGCCAAGATCGTAAAGCGAGAAGCCGTGAACCAATTACAGCAAAATTAGTTGCCAATTTAATTGAAACAGCGGGTGCGACACGAATGATCACTCTAGATATGCACGCCCCGCAAATTCAAGGCTTCTTTGATATTCCAATTGATCATTTGAATGCCGTTCGCTTACTTAGCAACTATTTTAGTGAACAGGGCTTAACAGGTGATGATATTGTGGTCGTTTCTCCTGACCACGGCGGGGTGACGCGTGCACGCAAAATGGCGGACCGCTTGAAAGCGCCGATTGCAATTATCGATAAACGCCGTCCTCGTCCAAATGTTGCCGAAGTTATGAATATCGTCGGAAAAGTAGATGGTAAAGTTTGTATTTTGATTGATGATATTATTGATACAGCAGGTACAATTACCCTTGCAGCGAATGCGCTTCGTGAAAACGGGGCAACACGCGTATTTGCAAGTTGTACACACCCAGTATTATCTGGTCCAGCGATGGAACGTATCCAAGATTCTCCAATTGAGAAACTAGTTGTGACAAATTCCATTGACCTTCCAAAGGATAAATGGATTGATAAAATGGAACAGCTATCAGTCGCAGCTCTTCTTGGCGAAGCGATTGTCCGAGTTCATGAAAATGAATCTGTGAGCTCGCTATTTGAATAAAATGCAGTGAAAATGAGCAGAGTCTAATTTATAGATTCTGCTCTACTGCTATCAGGAGTGTTTTTTATGGCAGAAAAGCAAACGTTAATTCCGCGGTGGCAAAAATTGCTTCAACAACTGTACTCTAAAATGAATTTTATGAGCGGCGAAGAATTAGCTTCTAATTTGCAAGTGAATTCGCGAACAATTCGGAGTGACGTGAAAGCGTTAAACGCTCTTTTTTCTGCTGATGGAAATAAAATTGAAGCGGTGCGTGGAAAGGGATATAGGCTTGAGTTAAACGATGAAACCGCCTTCTTAGAATGGCTTGCGCCGTTTAAAGAGGAACGTTTTAATCTACACGTAATTCCGACGCTAGCCGAAGACCGTGTAGCGTATATTATTCGTTATTTGCTCCTTCAAAACGGCTTTACAAAGCTAGATACACTAGCTGAGGAGTTGTACGTCAGTAAATCGACCATTAATTCTGATATTTTAGATGTGAAGCGGAAGCTAGCAGAACATCATTTAACCCTTTCGAAAAGAGCCAGTTACGGGGTGAAAATTGAGGGATCCGAAGTAAATATTCGTTTTTGCTTCTCAAAATATCTTTTAAGTGATTCAGTAAGCCTACTTGTGAGCGAAGAAGAGCAAACCTTTTTTGGTGAAATTGATTTGCGGAAAATCCAGACGATTATTTTAGCGAGCCTTGAACAATATAAAGTGCAAATGACCGATATGGCGATTAAAAATTTAATCATCCATGTTGCTATTGCTGTGCGACGCATTAAAGCCGCGCAATATATCAACCAAGGAGAGCTAGAAGATTTGGAATTTAATATTCAAGAATTACGCGCTTCGCAAAAAATCATCCGCGAAATTGAAACGCTTGAATCCATCAAGTTCCCGGAAAGCGAACTAACCTATATTTTGTTACACCTCTGTTCAAAACACGTTTTGCAAAGCTATAACGGCTACCGTGAAATCATTATTGTAAATAAAATGCTTGAGGAAATCAAACGCCAATATGGCTACGATTTTTCAGCTCATCAGCAATTTATCGCCAATTTGGCACTACACTTAAAGCCTGCGGTGAACCGAATTAAGTTTAATATGAATATTCACAACCCGTATCTTGAAAATATTAAAACGAATTATCCGCTCGCCTTTGAGTTAGGCCTTGTTGCCCGAGAAGTTCTAGCACTCGAATTGAATCAGCCCATCAGTGAATCAGAAGTAGGGTATTTAGCGATTCATTTTCTATACGCGTTAAGTGATGCCTCAAAAGAAAGGAAAAAGCGCGTGCTACTCGTTTGCGCTTCCGGTATTGGTACTGCGAAGTTGCTAGAATCAAAAATTAAAAAAATATTCACTGAAGAAATCGACATAATCGGTAGCTATTCGCTTTATGAATATAAAACAGGTGACTGGCAAGCAGATTTTGTAATCTCAACCGTCCCACTTGGCGATTCGCTCGGCGAGTATGTGCAAGTAACACCCTTTCTATCTGAAATCGACATTCGTAACATTCGGAAACTCCTCCCAGAGGTAACCAGTGAAAATAACTTTGAGCAGTTTTTTTCAGCAAACTACTTTGAAGTTTTGGAAGAAAAGCACAGTAAAGACCAGATTCTCACATTGCTTGCGCAAAAATTCGAAGAGACGAGGAGCGTCCAAAAAGCCTTCCTAGAATCCGTTCGAGAACGTGAAGATATTGTGGCGACGTACCTAGGAAATGGATTAGCCGTACCGCATCCAATATTTGCCGATGTAAATGAAACTAAAATTGCCGTTTGTATTGCAAAAGAACCTGTCATCTGGAATGAGGACGGCGATGCCGCGCAAATTATTTTCATGCTTGCCATTAAAAATAAAGAGCAGGAGCATCTCTCGCAAGTATATGAAATGATAAGCCAAGTCGTTGAAACGCCAAAACTTGCAAAAGAAATAAAAAAAGTAACCAACTTCAATGAGTTTATCCGGATTTTAGCACGTTTAGAAACATGAGGGCGTAAAATGACTCTCATGTTTTTTGATTTCCGCTACTTTTTAATGGTTGCGGAAAAAGACTGCATTTATTTCCAATTAAGAAAGCGCTATATTTAAGGTATAGGAGGGAATGCACATGAAAAAATTCATTGAAAAATTAACATGGCTATCACAAAAATTAGGCAACCAAATACACTTGAAGTCAATGCGAGATGCTTTTGCCACAATTCTTCCATTTATTATGTTATCCGGTTTTATGGTTTTAATTAATAATGTCATCATCAAGCCAGACGGTTTTATGTCCAATGTTATTAGTTCAGCCACTTTAACAAAATGGCAGGAGCTAGGGACGAGTATTGTAAATGGAACGTTAGGAATTATCACCTTACTTATCGGTGCTTCCGTTTCATACTTTTTGGCACAAAATCGGAAATTTGAAAATCCCTTTGCGCCAGCGCTACAAACCATTGCACTTATCGTTATTTTTATTCCACTTATGACCTCAGTCGTGCCAGTTGGGGCGGAAAAAGCTGTCGAGGTTTCTGGTGTTATTCCGACAGCGCTTACAGGTTCAGCAGGCATGTTTGTTGGTATCGTGACTGCGCTACTTTCAACAGAAGTATTTATTCGACTTTCAAAGAGCGAAAAAATGAAAATTCGTATTTCGGGCGAAAGTGTACCACCAGCAGTTATTAAATCGTTTAACGTTTTAATTCCAACAATGCTTACAGTACTACTATTTGCGTTTGTTTCATTCTTAGTTAACCTAATCTTCAGTCTAGATTTATATTCCATTATTAGTGCAGTTATTCAACAACCACTCACGTTCTTAGTAACGAGCGTACCTGGTTTCCTTACGTTAATGCTAATTTCGCAAATGCTCTATTCCATTGGGATTGCAGGAAGTGGGATTCTTGGACCAATCATGGACCCTGTTTTACTTGCGAACATGCAAGAAAATATGACTGCCTTTGCAGATGGTACAACAATTCCGCATATCATCAACACAACTTTCCGTGATATTTTTGGCGTCATGGGCGGCGGTGGTAACACCATTGCATTACTTATCGCCATCTTTATTTGGAGTAAGCGAAAAGATTATCGTGAAATTGCTGGACTATCAGCGGCGCCAGGCCTATTCAACATTAATGAACCAGTTGTTTTCGGTCTGCCAATTGTTTATAACCTTAGCCTAATGATTCCATTTATTCTATCTACACCACTTTGCTTATTACTTGCCTATATCGCGACAAGTATCGGTATGATTTCCAAAGTCGTTGTACTCGTTCCGTGGACGACACCGCCAGTCATATCTGGGTTTTTAGCAACAGGTGGCGACTGGCGAGCGGCAGTTTTCCAAGTCTTTCTAATTGGTGTCTGTATCTTGTTATACCTACCGTTCCTAAAAGCAAATGATAATTTAAAAGCGTAGGAGCTGATTTTGATGAAAAAACTAATGTTAATGTGTAACGCTGGAATGTCAACCAGTGTTTTAGTGAAAAAGATGCAAAAAAGTGCTGCCGAACAAGGCGTTGAAATTGAAATTTGGGCAATTTCGGAAACAGATTTCGAAAAAAATTGGAGAAATGCAGATGCCATCTTACTTGGCCCGCAAGTAAGTTACATGAAAGATAAAGTCGCTGAAACAGTGGGCGACAAACCAGTAGATGTTATCGCTATTGTCGACTACGGACGAATGAATGGCGAAAAAGTTTTGGAACAAGGACTCGGACTTTTAGAAAAATAGTAGAAAGGAGTGTTTCATGTGGCAACACAATCTATTTCTGAACGAGTGGAAGAACTCTTGCAAAAAATGACGCTACAAGAAAAGTGTGGACAACTCAATCAGCGCTTATACGGCTGGGAAACTTTCGCTTGGAATGAAGATGACCAATTAACATTGACGGATACATTTAAAGACGAAGTGGAGAGATTTGGTGGAATTGGCGCGCTATACGGCCTATTTCGAGCAGACCCGTGGTCAAAAATGGATGAGTCAACTGGCATCCCTAGTAAAGAATCTGCGAAAGCAGCCAATTTGCTGCAAAAATATGTGATTGAAAACACGCGTCTTGGAATTCCTATGCTTCTTTCAGAAGAAGTGCCACATGGGCACCAGGCGATTGAAAGCGAGTCTTATCCGGTGAATCTTGCGAAAGGGGCTTCATTTAATAAGGAGCTTCAAAAACGAACGGCGGAAGCCGTGGCAAAAGAGATTGCGTCGAAGGGAGTCCATCTAGCTTTAGCCTCAGCGCTTGATGTTTTGCGAGACCCAAGATGGGGACGTTCGGAGGAATGTTTTGGTGAGGATCCGTATTTAGCTGCTGAGATGACGGAGGCGCTTGTTTCTGGTATGCAGAAGGAAGAGCGGATTGCCGTTGTACTCAAGCATTTTGCGGCGCAAGGTGAGCCGGTTGGCGGACACAATTCGGGGCCAGTTTCAATTGGTGAGCGCGAACTTAGAGAGATTTTTTTACCGCCAATGGTAGCTGGGAAAGCGGCGAAGGGTGTTATGGCTGCGTATAATGAAATCGACGGGATTCCTTGTCATGCGAACGAAGAGCTTTTGACGGATATTTTGCGTACGGAAATTGGATTTTCGGGTGTAGTTATGGCCGATGGTTGCGCGCTTGACCGACTTTTGATGCTCGGTGGAACAGAAGAAGTGGCCGCTAAAATGGCGCTTTCAGCCGGAGTAGATTTAAGTCTTTGGGACGAAGTTTACCCGCACATCGAATCGGCTTTTCATAAAGGGCTACTAGAGGAGAAAATAATTGACCGAGCGGTGCGACGGGTTCTCACCCTGAAATTTGAACTTGGCCTATTTGATAATCCTTATGTTGATGAGGCGGTTTTGGATGTTGATTTTCGGGAGTTGAATTTAGAGGCAGCCAGAGAAAGTGTTTGTCTGCTGGAAAACCGAAATCAAACGCTGCCTTTTTCAAAAGAAGTAAAAAATATTGCGGTCATCGGTCCGAACGCGGATGCGCTTTACAATCAGCTTGGTGATTATACGGCGCCGCAAAAGGCTGGGAGAGGTGTGACGGTTCTCGGCGGGATGCGACAAGTCGCGCCAGAAGGTGTTGTGATTACGTATGAAAAAGGCGCTGAAATTCGCGAGCGGATGCCAGAAAGTTTAAACCGCGCAAAAGAATTGGCGGCTTTGTCTGACCAGATTGTCCTCGTGCTTGGCGGCTCGAGTGCGCGCAATTTTGATATGGAATTTCTAAAAAACGGGGCAGTGAGTTCGAAGGGACCGAACATGGATGCAGGTGAAAATGTCGATGTGGCAAACTTAGAACTTCCAGAATGTCAGTTGGAACTCTACCAAACACTGCGCAAACTAAACATTCCGCTTACGGTTGTTATCATCGCTGGTAGACCGAATGCTGTTACGGAGATTGCGCAAAGCGCAGACGCACTACTCGTCTCGTTTTACCCGGGTGCACAAGGTGGCGTCGCAATCGCGGAGACGCTATTTGGATATAATAATCCATCGGCGAAACTGCCTGTTAGCATGCCGCGTCAAACGGGACAGTTGCCTGTATATTACAACCAAAAAGACGTCGTTTACCAAGAAGACTACTTTGACGAAAGCGGTGCCGCACTTTACCCGTTCGGCTACGGAAAAAGCTACAGCGAGTTTGAATATCGTTCATTAACCACAGAAAAAGCCATTCTTTCTGCGGAAAAACTTGAACAAGGTGAGCGTTTCACTTTGAAAGTTGACGTAGCAAACGTTTCAGCGCGCACTGGGAAAGAAGTCATCCAACTATACGTTCATGGCAGGTCTGGCAGTATCACTCGGCGCAAACGCGAATTGAAAGCCTTTTGCAAAATGGAACTAAAAGCAAATGAACATCAAACGATTTGCTTTAACATTGGAAAAAAAGAACTTGAAGTTTGGTCTAGTCAGAAAAAATACCAGATTGAACCGGGCAAGGTCGATATTTTCATCGGAAATGGCCGGGAAACCTTTTTAGAAACAGTGATAGAGATTGAGGAGGCTTAATTCATGGAAGGGATGGAACTAGCGTCGTTTGAAATTATTAGTTCAGTCGGCGCAGCTAGAAGTTGTATTATGGAAGCGATGCAACTCGCAAGACAAGGACAATTTAAACAGGCCTATGAAAAAATCGATGAGGCAAACGGTTATTTAAGTGATGGCCATAAAAAGCATGTAGAATTAATTCAAAAAGAGTCAAGCGGCGACCAGGTAACGGTAACCATTTTATTTATGCATGCAGAAGATCAATTTATGACCACCTATTCCTTGCGCGATGTCACCTATGAAATGATTGCGATTTGGGAAGAATTAAAAAAAGAACCGCATCCAGCATCCTAGTTAACTAGGATGCTTTTTTTGATGGTTCATCATGATGTGAAGAATGTATATTAGAAAAGGTTTATTTTATTCTGAAGCAAAAGCTAGTAGGCTTATTTGTTTCGTCGATTTTATTTGGGTTAGCACATTATTTTGTGGAATTTTCACTAGCATCAACAGTCTCTTACATGGCGGTCGGTCTATTTTTTGGTCTTGTCTATTTAAAAACAGACAACATCTGGTATACAGCAAGTATACATATCCTAAATAACTTTAGCTTCAGCATTTTAATCGCCTTTTTTTAGTGCGGCACCCATTGAGATGCTTGGCGTTAAACTATATCAAATCAAAAAAACCCTTTTCAAGTGGAGAAAGGGGCTTTTTTTTCGATTTTAATAATCCCGTGTTTCTACAATAACCGCAGTACCTGATGCTGTGACCATCAGCATACCGTTATCAGCACCAAGAACCTCGTAATCAATATCTACGCCGATAATGGCATTCGCCCCGAGCTGTTCGGCACGTTGCTCCATCTCGTGAATCGCCTCTTCGCGCGCCGCAATCAACTCATCCTCGTATCCTTGCGAGCGGCCTCCGAAGAAATTTCGTAAACCCGCGCCAATATCTTTGACGAAATTTACGCCAGTAATGACTTCGCCAAATACAATTTTCTTATACTCGACGATTTGTTGCCCTTCAATGTTTGGAGATGTTGTTGTAATCATATGTCAGCCTCCTTTATTTTTCTCTAGTGTAACTTGTTTTAGGAAGAAAATCAAAGGGCTTGGGGCATAATTAGACTTTGTTCTATAAGAGGAAAAATAAACAAGCATAGATCTAGTAATTAAGTCACCTCTAAAAATGGATTTTACAAGATTTATGCTTATTTTTTATTTATGTCCCAGACCTATTCAATAACCTTACGTTTTCTAGCTGGATAACTGTACAATACATAGCTAGATTTTGTTAGCTATTGGCATCACGCTTACTAGCCTTGTGATAAAGTACTTTTTTACAGTTCACAATTTAGAAATTACTTTCTTAAATCCTTCATATTTTTCCATAAATTCATCTCTTTCAAAATCAAAATCCCAGAAGGAATCATCTATATTTTTATCTATTTGAGAAGGTAACTCTTTTAATTCATTTCTATATCTTTCCAATTTCTCAATAGGCTCTTTTGCTAACTGCTCTAAAAATTGCCCATCCCACATCTCGCCAGCCAATGGATTATCCGAAATAAACTCTATAGCTTTTTTGATTGCCAGATCTTCTAATTCATGCTGAGAAAACATTGTATAAACATCATTTTCGTCTATTTCATCTTCAGTTTTATTTAACAATTCTTTTAACCAAACATCATATTTTTCAGTCGTAATAGGGAAATCATCACTCACATGATAAATCTCCTTTATTTTTTCAGCCATTTATCTATACCTCCAAATTCATTAAATAAGTCATCTATCTTTTTAAGACTATCGTTTGCTTTTTGTAATTCATTCTGAAGAAAGCTTCTAACATCTTTAGGTAGATTAGGATTTTGTAATGAGTTTTCAATACTTCTTTTTGAACCCTTAAGAGATTTATGGGTATTGAGCATCTCATCCAAATGATTCCAATATTTTCCGCACTCTCCCTTTTTAGGAACTGGATTTCCTTCCAAATCCCTCCTTGTTCCACTAAAATCACCATCAGTTAAATGATCATTAACATTATTATTTATCTTCTTTACACTTTTTTTCTGAGCTGGAGTTAGTTTATCCTCAACATTTTTTGGGCTCCTATCAATAGCCCCACTACCTCCCTTGGGGTTGGGAATGGGGAGAAAAAGGGTTTATATCTGTTTAGTGTAACACAATACGAGGCTTCATGCCTTCTCGCGTTTTGTTTTTAACGCTCTGCTCTACAGGTGATAAAGAGGGAGCGGATTTCTGTAAAAAGAATCACGATGAAAAAGGGGAATTGTTCTATTTGGATAGGATTTTTCAAATGTATGTAAGAAGCAACAATGATTATTACTGTGCTTTTGCGGAGTTTCTATACAAAGAATGCGTTTCTTTCGAAATGAACAGGGCTATTCATGAGGTTGGCGAAAACAAATTACATAACTTGGAGCTTGAAGGGGAGAACATGGGGAGCATAAGCATTCGTTCTCCTGATAATAACCATGAAAAAGACTCGCAGTGAGGAATACGACTGCGAGTCTTTTAAGTTTAAAAATTATATGTCCCTTTAATTAAATCAATCTTATATGCCTTCTCATCCGTATCAATCACTAAAATTTCCCCATCTACTTGAGAATCTATGATTATATCTTTTAATGGAACATGCCATTTCTCCTCTAAAGAATAGCTATTGAAAGCATAAACATCTATTTCACAAATGATAAAACTTGTATCCCTTATTACGTAAATTTCAAAAACTAAAGAATCTAGACAGGCACTTGTTATATCTTGAGTTTCAGTATCTACTGTATAAATATTTGTGTCTAAAGAAAACATACAGATATGATCAGAAACCATTTGAATAACTGGAAAATTCCCTTGGTCGTCACTTATCAAACCTATTTTCAAATCATTAACAAATTGTAGAATATAAAAAGCTCTACTCGCTTGTGCTTCTCCCCCTAATATTTCTAGAACTGGATATTCCATTAGTTCAGATTTAGTCCCTATTTTAAATAATTGATAATTTTTCCCCTTTAATAACTCCTCCATTATTTACCTCCATATATTTTAGCCGTTATTAACTTCTCATTATCCCAGATAGACTCAATTTTAACTGAGCCATTCGGACCAACTAAAAGCGACTCTCGCACTGTTCTACCATTATCTTGAACTTGTAATACGCTCTTCTTATCATTGAATGTCTTAGTTAGGTGTGTTTCTAAAATGCCTCTACCTGTTTTATTATCGAAAATACCAACACTATTCAATTGTTTTTCCATGGATACAGACCTGTCAATATTATGCTTACTACCTGTTGCCTTGCCAAATAAATAGTCGAATTTTTTTCCATAATCAGGTTTAATTGTTTTAGCAGTACTACTACCTCCCCTATACATCATACTCCCACTAATTGCCGCCAAACTCAAACCCACACTCGCAAGCGCATCCATTACACCCGCTTCAGACAGTTTTTCCTTCCCAGTCTTCTACATATGCCGAGGCCTTAGTGCACTATGACGGATAGGAGTTATCATGTCTTTCTTGCATACTTTTTGCGCTCGAAATAAACACGAAACGCCGAGTTTCGTGGCTCCCCTTATATATTTTGTTCCTTCAAATATGAATTAACTTGATTTTTATTAGCTGGAAATATTTCGTCATCAATTTCAACAAATTTTCCGTCTATTCCAGTGTACAAACACTCATCACAAAACTTTATAATCTGCTCTTTATCAATTGATGATGTTAATCTTAAATTACTATCATGGCAATTCGGACATATCTCATCTAACATATAACCACTCAAATCCCATACTAACGACGAAACTTGCCTACAGATATTTTCTTTATCCAAGCCTTGTTTTATTAAATCTTTATAATATTGTATGCCAACTTCAAAGTTATCATCGGAATGTCCTAGAATAAAATTGTTAGCTTCAAATTTTTCCATTGGCTCTAAATATTCTTCAGATATATACTTCGAAAATTCATGGTGATATTTATTTATAAAAGATATAAGGTCATCAAAAAAAATATTCAAGCTTTCATTTTGAAAATCTTTATAAATATTTAAAATTTCTTCATTCATTTTTTTCCCCCTATGGTTTTGGAATAGGAAATGTTGTTATGATATTCCCAGCTTTATCTGTTATGACTTTTATCCATGTTGTCGGTTGTCCACCTAAACTTGGTTTCACAGTCCCAACAACCTTACCAGTATCAACAACTCTTTCAAACCCGCCTGATTCTAATTCTTTAACAGGTGTTTTTATAACCAACTTAGATTGTAAGATATTTTTTAGTTCTATTCCACTAATAGTAAACTGTCCTGCATTTTTAGATGGATTAAAATGTCTGTCTTTAATATGTTTCATTCCAGCATTCTTTGAAGGACTGAATCGAGTTGGACCTTCAGCTAAATTAATTCTAGATTGTACTATCCCAACTCCACTGGCTTCCCTATACATCACACTCCCGCTAATTGCCGCCAAACTCAAACCCACGCCCGCGATCGCATCCATCACGCCTGCGTCAGACAGTTTTCCTT